>NYZG01000072.1 GCA_002687025.1 Candidatus Poribacteria bacterium | reverse complement strand
GTCGCCGACCTCGACAGCGCGCGCGCGCGCTCAGTTGGTGACACGCACGGGGCGCCCGCGTTCGCTGATCCTGTCGAGATGCTCGACAAGGTCAAGCCTCACGTGATCCTCATCGCCGTGCCCCCGGAAGGCCACCATGTCCTGGTCGCCCAGGCCGCGGAGCGAGGCATCCACGCCGTCAGCGAGACGCCGATGTCGTTCAGCCTCGCGTGCGCACAGCGGATGCTCGACGACGCCGAACGCCATGGCACGCTGCTTGAAGTCAGCGAGAACGTGCGCCGCTGGCCCATGGAGCGACTGAAACGTCAGATCGTCGACGCGGGCGTGCTGGGCGATGTCACCCAGATACACTGCTGGTACGGGAGCGGCATGTATCACGGCATCAGCGCCATCAGAAACATCGCGGCAGCGGACGCGACACAGGTCGTCGGTCACGCCCACAACCTGCGCATGGCCCACGGCCGCTGGTTCGACCCGTTCGCGCGACGCTCCGCCGGTGAGCACGCTGCCACTGCCACCGCGCCCGCGTCGGCGGCCGGCGACCCGGAGCTCGTCACCTGGGAACTGGGGGTGACGACGTTCGCGAACGGCGTCACGTCGACTCACCAATACCCAATCGGCGGCGTACGTGGCAACCACTGGGAGGCGCACCTCACCGCAGGCGAGTTCGTCGCCAACGACATCTACGAGGTTGTCGACGGCGACAGAAGGCGCCTGGATGTCGAGACGGTGCTGTCCGACGTCGACGGAGGGCGCGCGATCGATGCGTTGCGCGTCGACACGTCGGCAGGCGAGGTGGTCTGGGAGAATCCACACCGCCGCTACCCGCTAGGCGACGCCGACGACATCGCGCGCGCGGACGTGCTCCTGAGCGTCCACGCCGCTGCGACGGAGGGCCGCGCGCTCGACTATGGTGGCGTTGGTGGTTACCGGGACATGGAGATGATGATCGCCGCCCGGGAATCGGCCCTCGCGGGCAACGCCGCCGTCTCGCTCCCGGCCGACGGCGCGCCCCTTTACGACGCGATCCAGCACGCCGAATACGCGCGGCGGTACGGACACGATCCGTTGGAGCTGCGCACATCTGAGAAGTGGACCCAGGAAGCTGCGCTCGCGTCGGAGATCGTCGCCAGTGGATCTTGACGCGACCCGACCGTTCGCCAGTTCACTCCCCGGCGACCCCGGCCTCGCCGAGAGGATGGCGGCCGACGGCTACCTGTGCTTGCGGGGCCTTCTCGACCGCGACGATGTCCACTCGGCGCGCGACGCCATCGCCGCCGTGCTCGCCGACGAAGGCGTCCTGGCGAGCGCCTCGCCGGTGGGGGGCCTCGTGTTCCGGGGCGGGAGCCCGCCCGATCGCGGGCTCCTGGAGCGCGCGCACAGACGGTTGAACGCCCTCGACCCGTTCACGCGCCTGGCTGACGTGCCTGCCATCGGCGCCGTCATGCGTGGGCTCCTGGGCGAGGCCGTGACGACGCACGTCCGGAAGATCTGCCGCGTCAAGTACCCCCACGACACGTACGACATTGTCGGGCCGCACCAGGACTTCTGGTATGTGAAGGGCGCGGAAGAGACGTACACCTGCTGGGCGCCGTTGACCGATACCGACGCCGAATTGGGAGGGCTCGCCGTGCGTCCGGGCAGTCTGGGTGGCGCGCCGATGCCGCACGCGCAGCGCGCCGACTCGCGGTTCCACGGCGTGGACGACGACGGCGACGAGGGCGCCTGGGCGTGGTCACCGATGCGGGCGGGCGATGCGCTGGTATTCCACAGCCTGACGGTGCACGCAGGCCTACCGAACAGTTCGGCGCATGTGCGTCTCTCGGTGGACTACCGGTACCAGCGTGCCGGCGCGCCGATGGACCCTAGCCACACGCGGCCGCACTTCGACTGATGCGTCTGTACATCGCGGGCTACATGCCGGGTCGCGCCTGATAGAGGGTACGCTCGTACTCATACGGGAACACGAAGTCGACCTTCTCATGCTGGCCGCTGGCGGAGTCTGGCGGGGTTTCCACCGGGATGTGTAACCAGATGTCGGTCGCGTTGGGCTTGACGGCCTGGAACGGTAGGTACCCGGATACCGTGATCCCGGCGGGGACCTCCTCGCCGGTCAGGTTCCGCTCGAACAGGAGCGGATTCACGGTTCGCAGGCCGCGCTCCGTGTCTGAGCGCAGGGCTCCCTTGTCCTGGAGTCGGGCCCTATTCTCCACCTCGGTCACGGCGTAGTAGTAGTTGGGGTCCATGTCAGCGCGCATCCGCTGATTGTCCTCGATGAACACAGACACATGGTCCGTGTCGCCCAGCTTGAGCCGAACGGGTCTGTCGTGAGTGTGCGTCACGCTCACGTGCCACACGTCGACCCGGCTGTTCTGCGCCCACGTCGGCTCAAAGTGGAACGCCGATGTCTCGCCTCCTCGGCTGAACCTGCGGTCGAGATCGACCTTGGGCCAATACTGGACGCACACGGTGACCCCGTCGCGTGTGAGCTCCAGAGTTGGCTCCGGCCGCGTCGCCATGTCTACGATGATGTCGGCGTAGGCGCCCTCGTACGCCGCCAGCGGCTTGATTGGCGGCATGCGATGAATAGGCGCGGTCGACGCGCAGCCAATCGCTAGAACGCCTGCGACGACGGGCGCGACAGATCGGCCCAAGATGTGTCCGCGCATGTGTAACATCTCCCCATGGCTCCCGTCGGCCACGCCCGGCGTGGGACCGAGGCGCCCGCAACAGACGCAAGCGCAGGCCGCGCTAGCCGTCCGCCACCTGCGGCGGCGATCTCGCCCGCGGGTGCGCCGAGAGAGCCCTGAGAAGCCGGGCGGCGCCTCCAGTGGCCTCGCCCAGAACGCAAGCTGCCCCTCCCGTTCGGGGAGGGGCAGCCGCGGCCAGGCGTGACGAATCAGGACTTAGTGACGCACGGACGCCGGCTGCGCTTCGTAGATGGTCCGATCGAAGACGTACGGGAACGCGAAGTCCACCTTCTGGTAGCGCCCGATGTCCGAATCTGGCGGAGTCTCAACGGCGATGTGCAGCCAGATTTCCTTCGCGTTAGGCTTGACGGCCTGGAACGGCAGATACCCTTCGATCGTCGCGCCGACAGGCACTTCCTTGTTGATCAGGTTCCGCTCGAATAGCAGCGGCCTGATGGTTGCGAGGCCGTTCTTCGTGTCGAGGTGCAGGCCCTTCTTGTTCTGAAGTCGCCCCTTATTCTCCACTTCGGTCATTGCGTAGTAGTAGTTGGGATCCATGTCCGCGCGCATACGCTGGTTGTCCTCGATGAACACGTACGCGTCGTTGATGTCGATCAGCTTCAGCCGAACCGGCTTGTCGTAGGTGTGGGACACTCCGACGTGCCACACGTCCACGCGACTCCCCTGCGCCCAAGATGGCTCATAGTAGAAAGCGGACGTCTCGGCTCCCCGGTTGAACTTCCGGTCGAGATCGGCCTTCCGCCAATACTGGACTCGGATCGTAACGCCGTCGCGCGTCAGCTCCAGAGTTGGCTCGGGCGTCGTCTCAATGTCCACGATGATGTCGGCGTCTTCGCCTTCGTAGGTCCCCAATGGCTGGATCGGCGACAGACGACTCAGTGGCGCGCTTGACGTGCATCCAACGGCCAGCAGACCGGCGACCGCAAGCGCGACGGACCCGCCCAGAACGTGTCGGCGCATACGTGACATCTCCTCATGTCTTCCGTCATGGACATGCGGCGTGAGGTATGATCGCCTCCTGCCGCGGGCAAATCCGCATGTGCGGGCTCGCGGATGGTCGCGCGTATGCTAGCACGTCGGCCGGCGGGACACAAATGCCACGGCGCCGGATTCCGAGCAGCGATTGACCGTCGGCCGAGCCCAGTGGTACACTGCGATGACGCGATCGGCTACGCCGTCTCCTCTGGGACGCGCGCGGCGCAAACCATCAGGCACGTGAGGATGTAGCGCAATGCCAGAACACGAATCGACCCCAGACGACACGCGCGCTGACCTGGAGGAGGAGCAGGCCGACGCCCGCGAACCCGACGAGGATGGCGCGGCGTCAGGGATGTCCAGGCGCTCGTTCATCAAGGGCGTCGGTGGTACGGCCGTCGCCACAGCCGCGATGTCGGGAGCCACGGAGACCGATGCCGCGGAGGCGTCGGACGGCCCTGACGGCGTCCGCGTGGCGAACATCACACTAAGCATAAACGGCGAAGCCCACGCCGTGTCGCGGGTAGAGCCCAGGACGACACTGCTGGATGTGCTGCGGAACCGCCTCGAATACACGGGAGCCAAGCCCGTCTGCGAGCGCGCGTCCTGCGGCGCGTGCAGCGTGCTTCTGGACGGCAAGCCGGTCTACGCCTGCTCCATCCTCGCAATGGACGCCGAAGGCCACGAGATCGTCACAGTCGAGGGGTTGCTCGACGGCGACAGCCTGCACCCGGTCCAGGAGGCGTTCGTTGAGGAGGACGCGCTCATGTGCGGCTTCTGCACGCCGGGCTTCGTAGTGTCCGTGGCGGCCCTGGTCGCGGAGAACGACGACCCGACGCTCGACGAGGTGAAGAAGGCGCTGAGCGGGAACCTCTGCCGGTGTGGGACATACACCCGTGTGTTCGCGGCCGCGCAGACGGCGGCGCGTCGCGTCAGGGAGGGGACATAACGTATGGCAGTCATTCCCTGGAAGCCCGCGGGCGAGATGACGCACATAACGAAGAACACGACGCGCGTCGACGCCGTCCCGAAGGTCACCGGCAAGGCCGAGTTCTCGTACGATGTCCTCCCGAAGGACGCCCTCATCGGGCTGTTCGTGACATCGCCCTATCCAAACTGCACGGCTGTGACAGTCGACACGGCCGCCGCGGAGGCCCTTCCGGGCGTGAAGGCGGTATGGACTGACGAAGGCAAGGTATGCCGAATGGCCGGCGAGTTCGTCGCTGCCGTCGCCGCGGAGACGCGCGACATCGCGCGCGACGCGGTCCGTCGTGTGCGAGTCGAATGGGAGCGCTACCCCTTCGTCGTAAAGGCCGAGGACGCCAGGCAGCCCAACTCCGCGCAGGTACACGGCGCCACCCGGCCGAACGTCAACCGCGCCGCCGATGACGAGGCGGGCGACGTTGACGCCGCGTTCGAGTCGGCGGCCGCCGTCGTCGACGGAACGTACTCGACGCAGGTGCAGACCCACACGTCGCTCGAATCCCACGGGATGACGTGCCGTTGGGACGACGCGGGCGAGAACCTCCGCGTGTGGGCGTCGACACAGGGCGTATTCAGCGTGCGTGGCGAGCTGGCAGGCGCGTTGGAAATGCCCGAGAGCAGCGTCGTAGTCACCACTGACTACATGGGCGGCGGATTCGGCAGCAAGTTCGGCGCGGGTGTCGAGGGCATCGTCTGCGCGCGCCTGGCGCGCGACGCCGGGCGAGCCGTAAAGCTGCTCCTCACGCGCGAGCAGGAGCAGACGAATTCCGGCAACCGGCCGTCAAGCGTACAGCACATCCGCGCTGCCGCGGACGCCGAAGGCCGTGTCACCGCGTTCGACATGGAGGCGCACGGGACAGGCGGATACAGCCAGGGCGCGGGCTTCCCCGCGCCGTACATCTACGGCGTGTTCGGCGATCCGCCGAGCATTCCGAATCGACGGATAGTTCGCGACGACGTGTACATCAACGCCGGGAACGCGCGAGCCATGCGTGCGCCGGGGCACCCGCAGGCTTCGTTTGGTATGGAAGCCACGATGGACGAGCTGGCCTACGCGCTCGACATCGATCCCGTCGACTTGCGCGTGCTGAACGACCCCAACGAGACCCGCCAAGCGCAGTACCGAGACGCGGCGAAGCGCATCGGATGGAGTCGTCGCAACGCCGAGCCCGGCGCGGATGCCGGGCCGGTGAAGACGGGCTTCGGCATCGGGGCAGCGAGGTGGGGCGGTGGAGGCGGAGGCACGCGCGCTACCGTAGAGATCCACTCGGACGGCTCCGCGGTCGTGAAGTGTGGCACGCAAGACCTCGGCACCGGCACGAGGACGGTCGTCGCGGCGGTGGCGGCCGAGCAGCTTGGCCTCGCCGTGGAGGACATCACTCCCCTCATCGGCGACACGCGCTTCCCTCCGTCTGGCGGAAGCGGTGGGTCCACGACCTGCGCTTCGGTCGCCCCGGCCATCAAGGTGACTGCCGATGCCGCGTTGGCAACTCTCTTCGGGAGGGTAGCTCCTGCGCTGGACGCGCAGGCCGACAACCTCGAGGCAGTGGATCGCACGATCCGCCGCATCGACGACCCTTCGAAGTCGCTCGCGTGGGCGGACGCCTGCGCGCTTCTCGGCGCAGAACCGATTTCCGAGACCGAGCAGCACGATGGCAGCCTGTCGTCGAGAGGTACAGCGGGCGTGTGCTCTGTCGAGCTGACGGTGGACGAAGAGACCGGCGATGTGCGGATTCAGAAGGTGGTGTCGGTGCAAGAGGCCGGGCTGGTCATCGACAAGCTGACGCTGGAGAGCCAGCTGATCGGCGCGGTGATCCAGGGCATTTCCTACGCGCTGCACGAAGATCGCGTGATGGACCGCTTGCTCGGCCATCAAGTGAACGCCAACATGGAGTTCTACAAGATCTCCGGCGCGATGGACATCCCGGAGATCGAGCCGGTCGTCTGGATGGCCGAAGAATCCCTCAGCCGTGGGGTGATAGGCATAGGCGAGCCACCGGTAATACCCGTCGCTGCTGCCATCGGCAACGCCGTCCGCAACGCCACCGGAGCGCGCGTCGCCGGTCTGCCGATCACGCCGCGTAGAGTGCTTGAGGCGCTCGAACGAGAAGGGAGAGCGCAGGGATGAAGAACTTCGAGTACGTAAGGCCGGACAGCGTCGCGCAGGCGGTGCAAGCCCTCGACCGACGCGGCGCGATGCCGCTCGCGGGCGGCATGGATATGGTGCCGGGGATGCAGGACAATGTCATCATTGCCGATCGCGTGGTGAACCTGAAATCCATCCGGGACGACGGCGTCCGAGGCATCCGCGAGACCGACTACGGCCTTGTCATCGGCGCCCTGACAACTCTCACCGAAATCGCGGAACATCCCGTCGTGCAGTCGCATTACGCGGCGTTGGCGGAGGCCACGGTCGAGGTCGGCTCCCCGCAGATCCGAAACGCCGGGACATTGGGCGGAAACCTGTGTCAGCGGCCCCGCTGCTGGTACTTCCGCAATGAGCACTACAACTGCCTCAAGAAGGGCGGCCCACGCTGCTTCGCAGCCGACGACGACGCGGAGAACCAGTACAACGCGATTCTCGGCGGAGGCCCCGCCTACATCGTGCACCCGTCGAACTGTGCGTCGGCCCTCGTGGCGCTGGACGCGACGTTCCACGTCGCCGGGCCGGACGGCCCGCGCGCCGTCCACGCGGATGACTTCTTTGTGCTGCCCACCGAGCGTCTACTACAGGAAAACGTGCTTAGGCAGGGCGAAATCGTCACGCACGTGGAGATCGCTGCGCCGGCGGATGGCGCCAAGAGCGCGTTCCTCGAAACAGCGGAACGCGCCGGGTTCGACTGGGGCATCTCTGGCGCGGCCGTCTCGGGCGTCGTACGTGACGGGGTCATCAATGGCCCGCGCATCGTGCTCTATGCGGTTGCGCCCATACCGTGGCGCGCGCGTGATGCAGAGGCCCTAATCGACGGCAAGCCACTCACCGAGGACGCCATCCGCGCGGCGGGCGAGGCCGCGCTGGCGGGCGCCGAGCCGCTCTCCAACAACGGCTACAAGGTGCCCCTCACGAAGACGATGGTGCGCCGCGCCCTGGCGAGACTGGCGTAGGAAGGGGTCGACAATGGCAACGATGGCACACGTGTGCAAGTACCTCCGCACGAAGTCGATGTACACGGCGGACGAACGCGGCGCCGAGGTGCTGGTCGAGCCCTCCGAGACGGGCGTGTACTGGTGCAATCGAACGGGTGGGTCGATGGGCCCCGACCGGGACATCGCCGGGCCGCACGAGTGCGCCGGTGACAGGGCGTGCTACCTTGCGACGCCGGTGCTGCTCGCAACGGCCGCCGACTGACACCGCAACGTGAATCCGCGCCGGGACATGGGCCCGGCGCGACGTCGGGTCGCTCAGTCCGCCGGATGCATCTCACCCGGTACCGCCAGCCCAACGCTCTCCTCCCTACGCGCGCGCCGCTTCTTCATCCAGGCGACATCGTCGCTGATCGCGTATAGCGCGGGCACGACGAACAGCGTCAGGAACGTCGCCATCGAGAGACCCCACACGATGGTATTCGCCAGAGGCTTCCAGGTCTCGGACGTGCCGCCGACGCCCAGCGCCATCGGCATCAGCCCGGCGACGGTCGTGATGGTAGTCAGCATCACCGGTCGAAGCCGCAGCGATCCGGCCTTCATGACGGCCCGCCAGCGGCCGGCCCCGCCCCGTCGCCCCCGATTGATGAAGTCGATCAGCACGATGGAGTCGTTCACGACGATTCCCGCCAGCGCGACGATCCCGTACAGCGTCATGAGGCTGAACGGGGCCTGTATCGCGATAAGCCCCACGACCGCCCCGAAGAAGGCGAACGGGACCGTGAACAGGATGATGAACGGCTGCGTCAGCGACTTGAACTGCGCCGTGAGCAGCAGGAAGATGATGAACACGCCCAGCACGAAGAGGCGCGCCAACCCGCCGAACGCCTCCTGGAACTCCGCGAATTCGCCCCGATAGTCGAGCGCGTATCCCGGGTACCGCTGGCTCAACGCGCGGAAGCGCTCCTTGAGCTCCCGGTTCACCTCGACCGCGCCGGTAATGGCGTCGTCGACATCGGCCGACAGAGTGATCGCCCGTTCCCCTTCGAAGCGTAGGATCGCCGAGTATCCGCGCGCCACTTGCAGGTCTGCCACTTCTCGCAGCGGCACTGGAGCGCTGCCCGCGCCGGCCAACGTGAGTGACTCCAGCTGCGAGACCGAAGCGCCGTCCGCGCCGCGCAGCTTCACGACGATGTCGACATCGTCGTCGCCATCGCGGAAGGTCGTCGCCACCGTGCCGTCGACGCAGGCGCGGACAAGTCCAGCCACCTGGAGCACGTCGAGACCGTGCATGCGTGCGCGGTCCTCGTCGACGTGGACGCGTATCTCCTCCTTGCCCGGAGAGAAGTTGTTGCCGATGTCGTACACGCCGGCCATCGTCCCGAGCTCGCCCTCTAGCTCGTCCACGAGCGCCTGGAGCCTGTCCAGCCGCGGCCCTTTGACCTTCACCTCGACGGCCTTGCCCGTCGGCGGGCCCTCCTCCATCTTCGTGAATTCGATCCGCTCGTAACCCGCCAGCAACTGACATCGCAGTCGCAGGTCCGCGAGGATGTCGTCCATGTCGCGGCCGCGGTCCTTTCGTTCCACGACGTCGACGACGATCTGGCCGACGTGCGTGCCTGTCACGGTGCCATCGTCCTCGGCGATCATGCCCGCGGTGGTCATCACCGCCTCCAGTTCCGCTGCCGGCAGGTCGAGGGCGATCTCCTCGACGCGTCGCAGGAAGTCGTCGGTAGCCGAGAGTTTCGTGCCCTGCGGCATCCACACACGGACGTAGAAGAACGACATCTCGTCGCCTGAGAACATGTCGACCCCGACCAGGGGGATCAGCCCCGCGCTTGAGAACGCCAGGATGAGGAACGCGCCGACGGCCCAGTAGCGCCGTCTCACCACCCAAGCCAGCGCTCGCACATAACGCATCCGCAGGGCGCGGAACCACCGGTGCTCGCGTCTGGAGCCGGCGCCGGAGGGTCTCGCCCACTCGACCGCATGGGCCGGCAGTATAAGGAACGCTTCGATGTTCGATGCCACCAGGGCCAACGTGACGACGAGCGGGATGATGCGCAGATACGCGCCCATGATCCCGGGCATCAGCATCAGCGGCAGGAACGCGGCGATCGTCGTCGCCGTCGAGGCGACCACGGGCTGGAACACCTCGCCGATGCCGTCCACGACCGCGCGCGCCTTGTCCTTCCCCATATCGAGGTGTCGCACGCAGTTCTCGACCATCACGATCGCGTGATCCACGACCATGCCCAGCACCAACACGAGGCCGAAGAGGGCGTTGCCGTCCAGCGACCTGTCGGTGAAGCGCATGAAGATGAACGTCGTCGCGAACGTCACCGGCATGCCGATCACCACCACGAGGGCCGCGCGCCATCCGAGAAACACCCACAGCGAGGCCAGCACCAGCACGATCCCGAGCATCGCGCTGGTCTGCAGCCGACGCATGATGTCGTTGATGAAGATCGACTGGTCGTTCACCAACGCGATGCGCGCCCCTCCGGGGAGCTTGTCCTTCTCGTACGCGTCCACGACGGCACGCACCGACTTCACAACCGAGAGCGTGCTGGCTCCCGCCTTCTTCGCGACGTTGAGCGTGACCGACGGCTCGCCGTCCAGCCGCGATATGAGCTCAGCCTTCTCGAAAGTGTCGGTCACTGTTGCCACGTCCGACACGCGAACCGCATCGCCATCTGGCCCGGAGCGGACGATGACCCGCCCGACCTGGTCCGCTTCGTCGAACTGCCCGACCGTGCGCAGAAGGTATTCCGAGCGCCCCGCAGCCACGGCGCCGCCGGGGACGTTCAGGTTGCGCGTCGCGATGGCGCGCGCGACCTGTGGCACGGTGAGCCCCACGCTCTCGACGCGATCCGGGTCCACCTCGACCCAGATTTCGCGGTCACGCTTGCCCGCGATCGTCAGCTGGCTGACGTCCGTGTCGAGGCGGATAAGATCCTCCAGCTCCTCGGTGACGCGTTTCAGGCTGGTCTCCGACAGCTCCCCGCTGACGACCACGCTGATGACCGGCCACCAGTCCTGCGTGTTCAGCTCGCGCACGTCCGCGTCTTCCGCCTCATCCGGTAGTCGGACGGTGTCCACGGCCTGACGCAGGTCAAGGAAGCGCTTGTCGAAGTCGTCCTCCGACAGGTTCTGCTCGAACTTGACGCTGATGAACGACAAGCTCTCGTCCGAGGTGGACGTCACCATGCTTATCTTGTCGACGCCCTCGATGGCGTCCTCGAGCGGCACGGTGACGAGCTGCTCGACTTCTTCGGGAGCTGCGCCCGGATACACGACGGTGACGAACGCCCAGTTGAAGTTGATGTCCGGCGAGGCCTCGCGCGGAATCACGACGAACGCGTACGCCCCGAGGAGCATGATCGTGACCATCGCGAGGTTCACGAGCAGCGGGTTGCGGACCGAGAATCGCGCGAACCACATGGCGGATCCTTACAGGGGGTTCTCTACCACGCGTCGACGCGACGCACGACCTTCACGAAGTCGCCCTCACGGAGGCTTTGTCGCCCCGAGTACACGACCTCCGCCCCTGCATCCAGGCCGGCGGCGACCTGCACCGACCGCCCCTCGGTCAACCCCTGCTGGATAGGCGCGCGACGCGCGCGTCCCTGCGCGACGGTGTAAACGTACGACCCGCCACCCGCAGTGTCCGCGACGACCGTATCGCGAGGCAGCAAGATGGCGTTGCGCCGCACGTCGATGGGGAAGCTCACGCGCGCGAACATCCCGGGCCGCGCCGACCCGTCCGTGTTGGGCATCTCAATCACGACCTCCGCGGTGCGACTCGCCGGATCCACGGTCGGGCTGATGCGGGTGATCGACGCCGCGACGGGCGCCGGCAGCGTCTGCAGGAGGACTCCGGCCGCGCCCCCGACATGCAGGTTGGCGAGGTCGCCTTCCAGCACGCGCACCGTGGCGCGCACCGTGTCCATCTGCACAATATCGAGCAGGGGCGCCGCAGGATTCGCCATGTCCCCGGGGTCGACATTCCTGCGGGCAATCGTCCCGGCGATCGGCGCCTTGATGAACGCGTCGTCCAGTCGCTTCTCCGCCAGTGCGAGCGCTGCCTGGGCCTGGGTCGCCGCAGCGGCAGCGGCGGTTATCTCGGCGCTCCAACTCTCCGCGTCGATTAGCGACCGCGCCGTCGTATCGTTCGCGCGCGCCTGCTCGACCTGCGCCGCGGCCATGGCGATGTCCGATTGCCACGTCCGCGATTCTGCCTGCTTTCGAGCGATCGCCACTCCGGCTTCGGCCTGGCGGGCCTGCGCCTCGAGCGAGAGAATGTCCTCCTCGCGGCTCCCGGTCTCGGCCATTGTCAGCTGCTCGCGAGCCATTCTGTGCTGCGCCTTGGCCACGTCGAGGAGCGTGCCCGCGCTGTCGAGCGTCTGTCTGCTTATGGCGCCGTTGTCGAAGAGAGTCTGCATGCGCGCGGCATTCCTGCGGGCGTCCTCGCGTGAGGCGAGCGCTTGCGAAAGCGCCGCGCGCACCTGGGCCAGCTCCTCGTCGCGGAGCCCGCGGCGCAGCTTCGTCAGGTTCGCCTGGATCGCCGCCAACCCCGCCTCTGCCTGGTCCGTCTGCGAGGTCGCGCGCGTCTCCGCCAAGTCCTCCACGAGCTTCAGGGCGGCCCCGGCCGCCAGCAATCCGGCCGCGGCTTGCGCGGCCTGGGCTCGGACGCGCACCTCGGCGAGCTGCTTCACCTGCTCATGC
>NYZG01000071.1 GCA_002687025.1 Candidatus Poribacteria bacterium | reverse complement strand
TCAAGGAAACTTAGTTGATTGTTTAGATACTCCTTATATATCTATTATAGATGATCTTGAAAATGCTCAAATTGCTGAATCTGAACGAGGGCGGTGTGACGTCCACGATCGTGTCAGGGACGCTCACTGTCGTGACGCTCATGTACGGCGATGTCACCGGCAACGGCGACGTCACCGCATTCGACGCGTCGTGGGTGCTGGAGTACGTCGCGAAGGACATGATCGGGCAGACGACTACGTTCCCGATCGAGACCTCCGCGCCGACGTGGGCGACGCTTCCACTCGCCCAGGCCGACGCGTTCAGCGTCGCGGATGTCGACGCGAACGACATCGTGCAGAGCATGGACGCGTCGCTGATCCTCCAGCATGACGTCGACATCATCACGACCTTCCCGGCGGACAACCCGGCGGCCCCGAGTCGCGCCGTCTCGTCCGACGCCTACCAGTTGGCCGCGAACGCGACATCCGAGCGGCCGGACGCGCGCATCACGGTCTCGCTGGATGCCGCGGGCATCGACGACCTCTACGCGGGTGAACTCGCGCTGGAGTTC
Organism: Candidatus Poribacteria bacterium; assembly: GCA_002687025.1. Taxonomy (GTDB): domain Bacteria; phylum Poribacteria; class WGA-4E. Next base: position 7,577 of record NYZG01000071.1, on the reverse strand, counting down.
GACGCGAAGGTCGTCCGTCCCGCGAGGATCTATCTCGAACGGAAGTCGAAGGGCGGGAAGCCGCCGCTACTCGTCCACGCGGAGGAAGAAGGGAGGCTGGGTGTGGCGTTCGCGTCGGCGAAACCCATCGCCGCGCGTGACGCGACGCTCAACGTCGTCTTCGAGCCGCTCGGGTCCATCGAAGGCCCGGTGGACGGCGCGATCCGCTCGTCGCGGCTGGGCCTCAACGCGACGCGCCTCGACCCGTCTTTCGAGTTCCGGTTCCACATCGAGCCGTTCCGGTTCCAGGCGCTGGCGAACTACCCGAACCCCTTCAATCCCGAGACGTGGATACCGTTCGAGCTGAACGAGGACTCCGACGTCACGATCCACATCTACGGCCTGGACGGCCAACGCGTGCGGACGCTGGAGATCGGGAGCCGCGCGATCGGCGTCCACGCCGGGCGTGACGCCGCCGCGTATTGGGACGGCAGGAACGAACTCGGCGAGGCCGTTTCCAGCGGTGTCTACGTCTACGAGCTGCGCGCTGGAGCCCAAAGGGCGATGCGCCGGATGGTGGTGTTGAAATGACGAGAGGACTTCTCAGCACGCGACACACCGACGACGCACACGCGGGAGATCGACGGATGAAGACGCAACGGATCGGATGGGCGCTCGTGGCTGCGCTGTTCCTCGGGATGACAGGGAGCGCGCGGGCCGACCTGACCGGAACGAAGATCGTGTTCGACTCGAACCGGTCCGGGAACTACGACCTCTACACCGTCGACCCCGACGGGACGGGGCTGACCCAGCTGACGAACACGGCGGCGAACGAACGGTCGCCCTCGTACTCGCCGGATGGGGGCCGCATCTACTTCGACTCGGATGCCAGCGGAGCCGCCAACATCTACGTCATGAATGCGGACGGCACGAACCCCGTGCGGCTGACAACCACCGCCGGTGGGGACGACGGGGCGCCCGCCGTGTCGCCCGACGGGTCGAAGATCGCGTTCCACAGCAACCGCGATGCGAGTTGGGAGATCTACGTGATGGACCCCAACGGCGCAGGTCAGACTAACCTGACGAACACGGCCGGATTCAATGATCAGTACCCTCGTTGGTCCCCGGACGGTCAGAGCATCGTGTTCGCCACCAACCGCGACACGGACTGGGAAATCTACACCATGGATGCGGACGGGCAGAACCCCGTCAATCGAACGAACAACGCCGCGCTCGACGGGAGCGCCGCCTCCTCCCCAGATGGCACGCAGATCGTGTTCAACTCGGACCGCACGGGTGAGAAGGAACTGTTTGTGATGGACACGGCGACGTACAACCCATCACAGGTGGTGGTCCGTACGGGCTCGATCGAGAACGTCCCGGTCTGGGCGCCCGACGGCACACGCATCGTCTTCCAATCGGAGACGGCCGGTCAGATCGACATATACGCGATCGACCCGGCCGGGACGAACGAAGTGCAACTGACGACCGATGTCGGCGTCGACGGCTCGCCGAGTTGGTCGCCGTTCCCCGCTGCCACGACGATCACGGTCGCGAACACGCAAGGACAAGCCGCAAGCTCCGTAGCGATCCCGATCGCGATCACGGACGCCACGAGTCTCTCCGTGACGGGCATCAGCCTTGGGATCACCTACGATGCCGCGCTGCTGACGCCCACCGGCGCCGCGCCCGCTACAGCCGGAGCCCTGATCCCGGCCGGATGGTCGATCCAGCAGAACATCCCGACCGCGGGTCTGCTGCAAGTGTCTCTGGCAGGCGGGTTCGGCGAGCCATTGGTCGGCAGCGGCGTGCTCGTCAACGTGGCGTTTGACATCGCTGTGGCCGCCACTGCGGGAGCGACCAGCGTCGTCACTCTGACGCAGGCCGACCTGAACGAGGGTCAGGTCACGTCAGGCGAATTCGCCGGGCTGTTCACCGTCCTGAACCTCGTCTACGGCGACGTGACGGGCAACGGCGCGGTGACCTCCTTCGACGCGTCGTGGGTGCTGGAGTACGTCGCGACGAACGCCGTCGGCGACCCGGTCACGCTCCCCGTCGAGACGAGCACGCCGGTCTGGGCGTCCTCGCCGCTGAGCAACGCGGACGCGATCGCCGTCGCGGACGTGGACGGCGACGAAACCGTCGGCGCGGTCGACGCGTCGCTCATCCTCCAGCACGACGTCGAGCTCATCACCGAGTTCCCGGTCGAGGCGCCGGCCACGGCGCCAAGCAGGGCTTCGGTCGTCGGGGCGTACGGTCTGTCTGGCGTCGCGTCGTCGACTCGGCCGGGCGCGCGCATCGTCGTGACGCTGGACGCGTCGGACATCGGCGACCTGCTGGCGGGCGAGTTGCGGCTCGACTTCGATCCGGTCGCGCTGCGCGCGGTGACGGCGTACATGGGCGGCTCCGAAGGTCCGGCGCCGATGCTCGCGCATCACGCGTATGAGGGCCGGGTGGGCGTCGCGTTCGCGGCTGCTCGACCGATCGAGGCGGCCGGATCGTCGCTGCACGTCGTCTTCGAGGCAGCGCGCGACCTTGACGATGTCCGGTCGGGCGTCATTGAGGCGTCTCGGCTGCGTCTCAACGGCGCGACGTACGAACCCGGGTTCCGGTTCGCGTATTCCATCGAGCCGTACCGCACGCGCCTGATGGCGAACTTCCCGAACCCGTTCAACCCCGAGACGTGGATTCCCTTCGAGCTGAGCGACGCCGCGGACGTGACGATCCACATCTACTCCGTGGACGGTCGCGTCGTGCGGACGCTCGATCTCGGCGCTCTGGCGCAGGGCATGTACGCCGACGGCAGCAAGGCGGCGTACTGGAACGGCCGCAACGCCAACGGCGAGCATGTCTCGAGCGGCGTCTACGTCTACGAACTGCGGGCGGGCGAGCATCGCTCCGTTCGTCGCATGACCGTTCTGAAGTGACGGACGAGTTCGGCGCGACAAAGGCCGTCGGGGCGTGCGTCCCGGCGGCCAATGTGGGCCACCGGCTCTCACACATTTGACAGGTGAGAATATCTAAAGTACCCTGACGGCGTCGATATGCATTTCGGCCACAGGGAAGCAATGGTGATGGCTGCCAATCCGCACAGCGTGCACTCGTCCGCGACCGTGATCGATATGCACTGTCACCCGTCGCTCAAGGGCTACCTGTCGACGGCGGGCTTCGCGGAAGCGTCGAGGTCGACGAGCCCTTCGTGGGATCCCATGCACCGGCGCGTTACCGCGGAGGCGCTTAGGGACGGCGGCGTCGACATTGTCATGTCGGCGATCATGTTGCCGGAACGACAGCTCCTGGAGCACAACAGCGCGCTGCGGCTGTTCGTGTGGGGCCTCTCTTTCCTCGATGGGATCGACGAACTGTACGAACTCGTCATGGGAACCCCCGACCAGTACGCGGCCACGGGCCGTGTGATGGACCGCTTCGAACGCTCCGTCGAAGATGCGGCACAGGCGGGCGAGAGGATCGCCCTGGCGAGGACGAAGGGAGAAGTGGTCGAGGCCCTGTCGGCGGGCGAGACGGCGGTGCTACACACGATAGAGGGAGCGAACAGCTTCGAGACGGCTGAGGCAGGGCCCTCGACGAGCACACGATACGGCATCGCGTGCGGAGCTTCTACGACCGCGGGGTCTGCATGGTCACGCTGGCGCACTGGTATCCCAACGCGTTCACAAACGCCACCTACCCGATCCCCCGCGCGATGAAGCTCGGCCCCGGCGAGCTGTCCGTGGGCGGCATGCGGTTGGTGGACCTCAGAGTCGGCGTGCTGGACGCGCTCATTGCCACGCGCAGCTTCCAACCCGGGCGCGACATGTCCGCCGGCCTGACTCGGCACGGCGAGACGCTCGTGGAGGAGTTGCTGGAGATAGGCATCGTCGTCGACCTGACGCACTGCACGCCCGCCGCGCGCGAGGATGTGTATCGCATCAACGCCGCCCGAGCCACCCCGCGGCCCCTGGTGTTCTCGCACAGCGGCGTGCGCGCGCTGTGCAACGAGCTCAACAACCCCACTGACGAGGAGATCCGGCGGATAGCGGACTGGGGTGGGGTGATCGGCATCATCTTCGGCAACGCGTGGCTGACCGACGTGCAGCGTCGCGTCGACCAGCCGGACGGCCTCGGGCTCCTCGTGGAGACGGCGGACCACATACGGAACGTCGGAGGAGTGGACGCGGTGGGGTTGGGGAGCGACTTCGACGGCCTCACCGATCCGTTCGACGACCTCAAGGACAGCAGCGAATTCCCGCGCGTGACGCAGCGTCTCCTCGGCAGATTCTCGGAAGCGGAAGTCCGGCAGATCCTCGGCGGGAATGCGCGCCGCGTGCTGAATGACGGGTGGTCAAGGTAGCGCGGCCTCGTCACCCAAACCAGCGATTCCGCGCCCAGGGATCGGAAAGGACGCTCCATGGCGATCAGGGACAGATACGAGTATCTCGGAGTACCGGTGATAGACGCGCCAGACGTACACGATGAGAACCCGATTCTGGCGGACGTGCTCACGGCTTTCCGTGACGTGAGGACGAAGGGCGACTACATGGCGGCCTGGGATGGCAACCTCATCCGCGAACCCCGGTACCGGCAGACGAAAGACAACAGGTACGGTCTGTACAACCACTTCCAGGGCATCCAGAGGCTCGGGGCCGGGCAGTACATGGTGATCTCGGGCGGCGACCCGCACGAAACCCCGGGCGCGACACCAGAGGAGAGGACCCGCCAGACGCCCCGATCACACCTGTTTATCTTCGAGATGGGCTCCCGGCAAGCCGCGGGAGGATGGCGGTCCAACCTCGTCGACGACGGCGTCCCGCCCGATCAGGACACGATGATCGGTGTCATCGGCATCGACCGCGAGCACCACCACGCAGGCGGATTGAGCGCGCTTGGGGATATCTTGGCCGTGCCCATCGAGTCGGAGACGCGATCGAAGATCGTCTTCTACAACATGGCCGACCCCACGGCGCCCACGCGCTTCCCCGCGACCGTGGAGATAGACCGGCCGCCCACCGCGGCCGTGCCCAGCGTAAAGACTGGCGCCGTCACGCTGGCGAAGATATCCGACGGGCGCATTCTGGTGGCGGCCTGGAGCGACAGTGACGCCGACGATCCCCGCCTCGAGTTCTACGTGTCGAGGACCGACAGCATATCGGACGGCTTTCACCCTAAGGGAGCGACCTGGTACGCTGACAGCGTCTGGGCCGTCGAGGGGCAGGACGACAACTTCAGCAACTTCCAGGCCGTGGCGTTCGTAGCGGATCAGGGCGCACGAGATGACGCCACGGAGGGCAAGGACGGGCTCTGCCTCATCGGCACGCACAACACGGCCCGTTTGGGGCCGCTCCAGCCCGGGCGCGATTACGCCGACCTCTACCTCGTGGAATTCGATCAGCCTGGAGCCGACGGCAGCATTCCGAATGCCAGCGTGAGCGTTACCAAGGTCGCCAACAAACACCTCTACTGCAACGACGAGCAGGCCCATTTCGATGCTGCCGGGGGAATCCACGTGGAACGACCCGACGGGCTGGATGGCTTCCTACGCATATACGGCGCCTACTACTCGCGAGACGCCAGGAATCCGGCGCTGATTCGGTTCAACGAGTACAGGTCGCCTTTGGACCGGCAGGGGGACACTATCACGAGATTGCAGGACGGATGGGTGGAGATCTTCGAGGACAGCCGCTTCCGTGGGCGGTACCTCAGCATGCGCGGGCACATGGCGGCCGATACCTACCTCCCGGACTACCGGCGTGTTTCGGTCCAGTCGGATTCATTCAACAACAAGGCCTCGTCGGTACGGTTCCAGCTGCCGGCCACGCGCCAATACACACTGTACGAGGAGGAGCGATTCTCGACCAAGGGATACGAGGTCGATTTGAGGGGTACGGGGGGTGTCGTGGAGATACGAAATCTGGCCGACCAGGGCCACGGCGATGGCATTTCGTCGTCTCGGTACACTCCGATCTAGCCGCGTCCTGCGTCGTGACCGGTGGGCCTGGCGGAGTGCGCCTGCGCTAGGCCCACGTTATACTTCGCCAGGCCGAGTTGTGGGCCGTGAGGATTCCGACGTGAAAGACTACCGACGCGAGCCGTTCGAGAGGATGGTCATCCTCGGCGAGAGCACCGTGCAGGGCGGGCCGTGGGTCAGTGATCCCTCGCATTACTTCGCGGACATCGTCGCCGACCTGATAGACACTGCGCAGGACGCTCCGTTCCACTACGTGAACAGCGGCATCGGCGCGAACGCCATCTCGCCGCGCAGTCCCGGTTACGCGGATTCCGCAAAACCCAGCGCGATGGAACGCTACCGCGACGACGTCATCGATCACGACCCCGACCTCTTTGTCTTCTGCTACGGCCTGAACGACATGCGCGCCGGCATGGACGTCGACGAGTTCATCGACGACGCGCGCACGATCCTCGCCGACGTGAAGGCCGCGTGCGACCCGGTCCTCGTCCTGACGACCATCTACCACATGACCGGTTGGAGGAGCTTCCCGCCGTTCGACCGCGGCACGCCCGACCTGAATGCGACGTACAACGAGCGAATCGCAGTGCTCGCGGACGAAATGGGCGGCCTCCTGGCGGACGTATGGCGGGCCCAGGGCGAGGCGGACTGGCTTATCAACCCGGACGGCGTCCACGCGAACCGCATCGGCAACATGCTCATCGCGCACGAGGTGTTCGCCACGCTGGCGCGGAACTGCAGCTGCCTAACCAACGCCACGTTCGCGGCGGACATGGAGACCGACTGGACGCGGAACACCACGGCGTCGCGCGCGTCCGCCGGCGACCCGTACCGCAAGACGTGGGGCAGCTAGCCGAGGGTGGTAGAATCGACGGGCGCACTAACGAGGGTCTGGAGGCACGACGGATGGCGAGATTCCCCGACAGAGCAGCCACGGCGGAATGGCACGAGCAGCACGGCGCGTCAGCTCCCAAGGCAGGCGAGATCGCCCCGGACTTCGAGCTGTACGACGTTGCCGGCGAGACGAGCGTGCGGCTGTCGTCGTACCGCGGGGACAGACCGGTCGCGTTGGTGTTCGGGAGCTTCACCTGACCGCCGTTCGTCAAGGCGGCCGTGAGCCTCCGCGATCTCTACGCCCGGTACAGCGACGAAGTGCAGTTTCTGGTCATCTACATCCGCGAAGCCCACCCACAGGACGGATGGGCGACCAACAGCGACCTGTGTCCCAAAATCGATGACCCTCGGACCATCGAAGAACGCCGCAAGGTCGCCGGCGAGTGTGAGGTCGCCATGGCGCACGGCATCAAGACATATGTCGATGAGATGGACGACCCCGTGATGACGGCCTACGTCGCGCAACCAGAGCGGCTATACCTTGTAGGAGTCGACGGGCGTGTTGCGTACCAGGGCGGCCAAGGCCCGTGGGGCTTCGAGCCGGGCGAGCTGGAGCAGGCCATTCTGGCCCTTCGGGCGGACCCCACGGCCGGCTGATCCGGCTCTTCTTGCGTCCATCCCGGACGTTCCACGTCATCCTATGCGAACGTGTTAGAGACTATCTCAATCCGCGTTTTCGCTCTTGAGTCGATGCCATATGCGGGTCCAGATGAGGACGCAGGCGAACTTCACGAGACCG
>NYZG01000070.1 GCA_002687025.1 Candidatus Poribacteria bacterium | reverse complement strand
TGGAGCCGCAGTCGTTCGGGGCGTGGTTCGCGCTTGGCCTGGTCGCGTTGTGGACATCGCGCCGGTTTCTCGCGGGACGCGTGCACGCGGCGCTCAGGGGCGTCGGGGACGCGCCGTCGGAGATCCGCGCCACGCGCATCGCGTTGGCGGCGTTCGCGGGCGGCGCGCTGTACGTGTTGCTCTTCTTCCTGCGGGCCGGAATCGCTCCGCTCGTGACGGCGATATACTGCGGGCTGATGCTCACGCTGGGTCTGGCCGTCACGCGCGTGCGGGCGGAAGTAGGGCCACCATCGCACGACATCCCGTGGCGCCCCGACAAGGCGCTCGTGTGGTTCACCGGCACTCGGTGGGCCGGCCCCGAGGCGCTGAGCGTCTTCAGCGTCTTCCATGGATTCAACCGCTCGTACCGCAGCCATCCCATGCCGATCATGCTCGAGGGCTACAAGGGCCTCGACGCGAAGAGCGCGCGACGCGGCGGGCTCGCCGTCGCCATCGTCCTGGTGACCGTAGTCGCGACGGTGTCTTCGGCGTGGGCGTACTACGCGCAGGGGTACCACTACGGCGCGCAGTCGTACGGCGAGCAAGCGCAGTGCATCTGGACGTACAACCAACTAGCCGCGTGGCTGAGCGCGCCACAGAGCGTTTCGGTGGGCGACGTAACGGCCTCCCTGGCGGCGATGGCCTTCACTGTGGGGCTGATGGCGGCGCGGCGTAGCCTCGTGTGGTGGCCCTTCCACCCGGCCGGCTATGCGCTGTCTGCGAGCTACTGGAACACGCGGTGGTACTGGTTCTCGATCTTCGTCAGTTGGGCCCTGAAGCTGTGCGTGTTCCGCACAGGGGGCCTGCCGCTCTACCGGCGGTCGATGGCGTTCTTCGTCGGGCTCGTCATCGGCGAGTTCACCACGGGCGCGGTGTGGACGCTCATCGGGATCGCCGTCGAACGGCCCATGTACCGGATCATGTGGTGAACGACCTCAGAGCGGGAGCGCGGACATCGCCGCCGACACCATGTCGTCGGTGATATCGTGCGCGATGCCGTGGGGCAGGTCGTGCGCGCGGCAGTATTGGGGCAGGCCGCGCAACGTCTGCTCGATCACGTCGGCCGGGATCGTGTCGAGTGGCGTGTGGCACGCCACGAGAGCGCGTCGCAGAGACTGCGTGTCCTGTCCCTGCAGCGCCGCCATGACGAGGATGCCCGGGCCGACGAGATCGCCGTGAGGCAGACCGTGTCCCAGGACGCTCTCGGCGGCGTAGGCGAAGTAGTGCTCGCTGCCCTCCTCGGGCCGGCTGTGGCCTACCAGGTTGCACAGCTGCACCTCCAGCGCGAGGCAGTCGATCAACCTGCGGAGACCGCCCTCGTCGCCGGCTCCCGCCGCCTCGGCGCATTCGACCGCTTCGGCCAGGAGAGCCGCGGCGATACGGTCCGCGCCGACGTCGTAAGGGGCGTCCTCTGGGTTGGCGCCTCGCTCGTGGGCGTAGCGCCAGTCCCACGAACCGGTTGCGATCGACAACACATCACCGATGCCGGCCGCTCGCACCGACGGCGGTGCCGCCGCGACGACCTCGAAGTCGACGACGACGCAGTCGGGCGCCTTCGTAGGGATGTAGTGGACGCAGCCGTCACGACGAACCCCCGACGCCCAGGTGAAGAACGCGTCCACGCTCAGCGCCGTCGGGATGCACACCAGCGGCAGACGGCGCCGGGCGGCGATGTACTTGGCGGCGTCCGTCGCGAGCCCGCCGCCGACCGAGTACACGACCTCGCCCACACACTCCTCGGCGAGGCGGCTCCATTCCGATTCGACGGCGCCGGCCGGCTCCGCCGACCAGACCACGCGCAACGACGCCAGCCGCTCCGCGACGGCGGCGCGTGCCGCGGCTGAATGCACGAGGGCCACATCCCTCGCCTCGTGGTTGTCCGTCAGCGGGCGGTACTGCAGCTCAGGCAGCGGCCAGACGCGCGTCATTCGGCGCCTGCTCCCACAGCTATCTTCACCACGGTCTCGCCGGTGAGGCGGTAGTCGCCGTTCAGCGCGTCGAATCCCTCGGCCAGACGCGACAGGGGCAGGACGTGGCTCACCATGTCGGCGAAGGGGAATTCGTTCCGTTCGAGGATCGGCATCCCCCGCACGAAGTGCTCGTACGTGCTGCCCCACACGGCTTCGACGGTCACGTTGCGCCGCATGAGCATCCGGTTCGGGTTGAAGTCGAACGAGCCCATGTCCACGAACTGACCCACCTCGGTGAACGTCCCGCCGTACTTGGTGTAGCCCAGTCCCTCCGGGATCGCCGGGAGGAAGCCCGCGCACTCGAAGACGACGTCCGCTCCCGCTGCGCGCGGCGTGTGAGATCGGACGATTTCCGTGCGCTCGTCGGCGGACGTGATGTCCTCGATATCCACCGTGACGTCGGCTCCCATCCGTTCGGCCAGTTCCAGTCGTCCGGCCGGGCCGCCGACGACTATGATCTTCGCCGCGCCGCTGATCTTCGCGCACATGAGCGTTACCAGGCCGATGGCCCCGGACCCCTGCACGACCACCGTGTCGCCGATCTGGATGCCGCCGCGCATCGACGCGTGCACGCCGACCGTGAACGGTTCGATCATCACGGCGATCTCCGGCGCCAGGTCCGTCTTGATGAACAGCGTGTCGGGCCGATACAGGTGGATGTAGTCGGCGAAGCCGCCCCCGAAATGCGGCGCGGTGTCCGGGTCGCTCTGGAATCCGTACGCGCCGTTGGGCGTGCCGGGGGCGAAGATGATGCGATCACCCTCTTTGACCGCATTCCCCACGTGATCGACGGTAACGTCCTTGCCGAGTTTGTCGATGATACCGACGTTCTCATGGCCGAGCAGCATCTCGCCTGGGATGCCGTTCTGCCACATGTGCAGATCGGTGCCGCAGATGCCCGCCAGCTCCTGCCGCACGAGGACCGTGTTGGGGTCGGGGTCGGGCACCGGGTATTCGCGTATGTCGAAGTCCTGACCGTGGGCGACCACGGCGCGGCCGGTTCTGCTCATGAGGGCGCCTTTCCGGGGCGGCACGCTTGTGTGGGAGCGAGGCATCGATCGTACTAGGCCGCCGCCGGTTCCGCAAACGTGCCATGGCGGCGTTAGGTGGCGCGCGCCATGCGGTTGCTGTAATGTCGTCTCCCGAACACACACACCGCGGGCCCGACGGACGCCGGATGGGAGCAGCATGGCGGAGAACTCGACGCACCGTATCTCGGCGGACGACCTGTCGGCGTTCGTGAAACGGCTATTCCTCGCGGCGCACACGCCGGACGACATCGCCGAGTGCGCCGCGCGCATCCTGGTGAACGCGGACCTCGCGGGGCATCCGTCGCACGGGGTGCTGCGCATCCCGGATTACCTGCGACAGATCGAGGCCGGCGGGATGGACACGTCCGCGCGGCCGGAGATCACCCGGGAATTGCCGGGAACGGCCTCGGTGGACGCGCGTCGCGGATGGGGACACCACGCGGCGCACTGGAGCATGGACCTGGCCATACGCAAAGCGCGCGACACCGGGATGGCAGGCGTTAGCCTGGACAACTGCAACCACATCGGTCGGCTGGGGGAATACGCCGAACAGGCCGCCGCCGCGGGCTGCATCGGCATCGCGACGTTCGGCTTCGGCGGCCCGGGAGCCGGCGCCGCAGCGCCCTATGGCGGGACGCAGCGCGCGTTAGGCACCAACCCCATTGCGATTGGCGTCCCGACCGGAGACGACACGCCGTTCGTGTCGGACTTCGCCACGACGATCATCGCCGACGGCAAGATCCGCCTCGCGCAGGCCGAGGGCGCCCAGCTCCCACCAGACTACATCCTCGACCGCGACGGTCGGCCCAGCACGAACCCCGACGACTTCTTTGACGGCGGCAGCCTGCTGCTGGCCGGTGGACACAAGGGGTACGCACTGTCGCTGGCGACATGCCTGCTGGCAGCCCTGACCGGGAGGTACGACGCCGAGAACAAGCGCATCGTCGGCGTGTTCGTCATGGCAATCGACATCGGCGCGTTCCAAGACGCCGAGAGCTACGCGTCCGACGTGCGGGCGTTTCTGCGGGGGATCACCGACAACCCGCCCGCCCCGGGCATCGAGAAGGTGCTGGCCCCAGGTGAGATGGAGCAGCGCAGCCGCGAAGCGAGGACGGCGCACGGCATCGATCTGCCCATCGTCGTCTGGCGCCGCCTGTGCGACGGAGCGGAGCGGCTCGGAACCCCCATTCCGTAATACGCCTGACTGTGGAAGGGGTTTGACCTGTCAGGCTTCCCGGATTAGGATGAAGAGCGAGCACTAGCGTGGGGCCGCGCGTTGCGGGACGCCCGGCGCCGGGCGAATGCGATACTGCGGATAGGCGCGATGGCCTGGGCACAGTCTGCACGCGCCGTACGAATCCACGACCTCGTTGCCACCCGTCTAGGTGTGCCTAACTCACAACCGAATACTGAGCGCATAGCGCGGGTTCTAGAGGACCGGGCGCGCGCGACAGGTATCGCCGCCGCGGAGAGGTACCTGAGTCTACTGACGGGGGCGACGGACGCGGGACGCCGCGAATGGGACGCGCTGGCGGCTGCCTTGACGGTGGGCGAGAGCTTCTTCTTCCGCGATTCGGGGCTGTTCGAGGCCTTGCGCAGCCGGCTTCTTCCAGAACTCCTCGACGCGCGCAGCAGCCGCATACGCGTTTGGAGCGCGGGGTGTTCGGACGGCCAGGAACTGTATACCGTGGCGATGCTGCTACATGACATGGCTCGACCTACGAGCGGCGCGCGCCTCATCGGCACCGACGTCAACCCGGCGGCCTTGGCCACGGCGCGGCGGGGACGCTACGACGCATGGTCCTTCCGAGGGGTCGACAAGGGCGCCATCGCGCGTCACTTCGCCCCCCGAGGCGACGGATTCGAACTCAACGAGTCGGTACGGCGGGGCGTAACGTTCCGGCGTCACAACCTTATCGGCGACCCATGCCCAGACCCCGCCGCCGGACTCGACGCGATGGACATCATCCTGTGCAGGAATGTGCTGATCTACTTCGCCCCGGATGTGGTCGACTCCGTCGCGCGTAAGCTCGTCCAATGCCTGCGGCCGGGTGGATACCTGATCGTCGGCAACGCGGAGATGCACTCGCGCCAGCTCCATGGCGTCGTGCCGCGGCATGTCGGCGATCACGTAGTGTATCGGCGGCCAGACTCCCCGGAAGCGTCCCCGCCCCCGGCGGCCGCGACGCGAGACAGCTCGAACGACCGCCTGCGCGGCGACACCGCAACGTCGCGACACGGCGGCGATACGCCAACGGCTGAGGACGAGGCAGGAGCACTGCTCGACATCGCGCGGGAGGCGCTGGATCATGGGGACAGCGTTCAGGCCGAGGCAGTCGCCCGCCGCGCCGGCGCTCTCGATCCTCGCAGCGCGCAAGCCTGGCTGGTAGCGGCGCACGCCGGCGCGAATCTGGGCAAGCACGAAGCGGCGCGGGAGGCGTGCCGCGCGGCGATCGAGGCGAGCCCGTTCAGCAGCGAGGCCCATCTTGTTCTGGCCAGGATTGCCGACGAACTTGGCGAGCCCGGCGAGGCGAAGGCGCTCATCAGGAAGGCCATCTACCTTGACGGCCAGAACGCGAACGCGTACCTGACGCTAGCCTCGCTCTACGACCGAGGGGGCGAGGCGCGGCGCGCGGCGAGGGCGTACCGAGGCGCGTTGCGCATACTGGAGGCGCGCGGAGCCGAGGAAGTCGAGGACGAAGACATCGTGGGTTTTGTGCACGCGCGGATAGAGGAACTCAATGCAGGAGCGTGAACAGGACGCGCGCCCAGCCGAGGCGTTCCGGGCGCTGCTGTTCGAGCACGACGCCGTAGCGTACGCCCTGGATGCCGCCGCGGTGGTCGAAATCCTGTGGCTGTCCGAGCTGGCGCCAGTGGTCGAGATGCCCGCGTGCGTCGTCGGCGCGATGAATTACCGAGGCCGCACGCTGCCTGTCGTCGACCTGCTGCTACGATTTGGCCGGGAGCCGGAGCCGTACAGCGTCGTCGATCAGGTGATCGTGATCGAGTCGGGGGCCCGCCAGGTGGGGATCATCGTGCACCGCGTGCAGGACGTTGTCGGCGTGGACGTGAACGACGTGCGCCAGTCGGAGGCGTTCTCAGCGGCGGGAGCCGCAGGCGACCGGATCGTCACACACGCCATCAACCGTGGGCGTTCGGTCGTCATGTTGCTGGATCACGCCGCACTGATTCAGACGATCGACGGCGCGCGCGTCGAGGCGGCGGCCCCGGCCGGGTCGTTCGCTGCGCGGGGGGAGCGCCTACCCGTCGCGCAGCGCGAGACACTGCAGGAACGGGCCTCGACCCTCGCGCTCCCGTCCGAGTCAGACACCGACGAGGGCCGCCTTGCCCTTGCG
>NYZG01000069.1 GCA_002687025.1 Candidatus Poribacteria bacterium | reverse complement strand
CGCCATGATCTCCTGTGAATAGCACTCAGAAGCCCTATCGACAGGATGGGTCATGTGGTTGAGATAGTCTCTTAGTAGCCCCGCACACAGAGAGGCAGACGCATGGGTGAAGACGTCCGCACGGCCGTTAGAGAAACGTACGCGAAGATCGCCGCCCAGGACGGCACAGGGTGCTGCGACACTGCGTCGGACTGCTGCGCGACCGATACGACGGAGGATCGCCTTGGGTACTCCGCCGCCGAGAAGGGATCCGTGCCCGAAGGCGCCGACCTGGGCCTTGGCTGCGGCAATCCGCTCACCATCGCCGCATTGCAGACGGGCGAGACGGTATTGGACCTCGGGAGCGGCCCGGGTTTGGACTGCTTTCTCGCCGCCAATCAGGTCGGCGCGACGGGTCATGTGATCGGCGTGGATATGACCCACGAGATGCTCGCGCGGGCGCGCAAGAACGCCGAGTCCGTCGACGTGACGAACGTCGAGTTTCGCCTGGGGGAAATCGAGCACCTCCCCGTCGCCGACGCGACCGTGGACGTTATCCTGTCGAACTGCGTCATCAACCTGGCGCCCGACAAGCGTCCCGTGTTCGCGGAGGCGTTCCGCGTGCTGAAACCGGGCGGCCGGTTGGCGATATTCGACATCGTCGCGCGCGGCCCCATACCCGAAGCGGCCCGCGCCGACTTCGACCTGCGCGCGAGCTGCGTCTCCGGCGCGATACCCATCTCCGACATCGAGGAGATGCTCGCGGACATCGGCTACGAGGAGGCCACCGTCACACCCGTGGACGGCAGCCGGGAGATGATCGCCGAGTGGGTCCCCGGCAGCGACGTGGCGGACCTCGTCGTGTCGGCGAAGATCCAGGCGCGGCGGCCGCGCGGCGGAGCGTAAGGGACAACGCCGATGGCGACTGCCCTCGACACCGGCCTCGTGTGGGAGGAGACGCGGCGTGGACTGCTCGCTTTCGTCCAACGCCGCGTCGCCGCTCCCCAGGACGCGGAAGATCTCGTGCAGGACGTGCTGATTCGGATGCACGCGAACCTGTCCCGCTTGCGCGATGAAGATCGCGTCATGGCTTGGGCGTATGGCATCGCGCGGAACGCCATCACGGACTACTACCGAGGCCGCGCAAAGGCGTCCGGCGCGTTGGCGCAGCTGGAGGACGAAGGGAACGGCGGCGGCCCTGCCTCCGTGGCTCCCGACGATGACCCCAGCGCCGAACTGGCGGAGTGCATGCGACCCTACGTGAGCCGTCTGCCCGACCCCTATGGCGAAGCCCTGCGCCTCGTGGAACTCGAGGGGCTCACGCAGGTCGAGGCCGCGCGAGACGCCGGGATATCGGTCTCGGGCATGAAGTCGCGCGTGCAGCGCGGCCGCGGCATGTTGCGGGCCATGCTGACAGAGTGCTGCGATGTGGAGCTGGCGCCCGCGGGCGGCGTCGCGGGTTACGAGCGGCGCGGTCGCCCGGGGGCGTGCGACTGCTAGGGGAAGCCATTCACGCGCGCCCTGCGCTACGCGGCTTTCAGCACGATTGCCTCGGTCGATCACCAGACGACACGGCGGCTAGCTTCGAGAGCTCCCCGGCCAGGGGGGCTATGACGCTTCGAATGCGTGCTCGGCGACGACATCCATGTCCAGAACGACGCCAAGGCCCGGCGCGGTCGGGGGCGTGAGCCTGCCCTCCGAGAACGCGATCGGCTCTGTCAGCAGGTCCGAGTGCATCGCCGTGACGTTCCACTCCTGGATGAGGAAGTTCGGGCTGCACGTCGCGACCTGCACAGCGGCCGCGGCCGCGACGGGCCCGCAATACATGTGCGGCGCGATAGTGGCGTAGTACGCCTCGGCCATCCCTGCGATCTTCTTCGATTCGAGTATGCCGCCGCAGTGGCCGACGTCGAGTTGGATGATCTGCGCGGCCTGCTTCTGCAACACGGGCGCGAACTCGTACTTCGTCAGCAGACGCTCGCCCGTGGCGATGGGTATGCTCGTGTGAGCGGCTACGCGTGCCATCTCGTCCACGTTCTCGGGCGCCACCGGCTCCTCGAACCAGAACGGATGGTACGGCTCCAGGATGCTCGCGACGCGTATCGCGCTGGATGTCGTCAACTGGCCATGCGTGCCGATGCCGATCTCGATGTCATCACCCACTGCGTCTCGGATGCAGCCGAAGATACGCGCGACGTGGTTTATCGTCTTGAGCGGAACTTCCTGCGGCTGCGGGAAGAATGGGGTGAAGGGGTCCCCCTTCATCGCGGAGTTGCCCTCGTCGACGAGCCGCTTCGCGACCTCGCCGGCCTTCTTGGGGTCTTCCCAGATGCCCTCCGCGGGCATGTAGGCGTAGGCGCGCAGCGTGTCGTGGTACTTGCCGCCCAGGAGGTTGTAGATCGGCTGATCCAAGGCCTTCCCGACGATGTCCCAGCACGCGATTTCCAGCGCGCTCAGAGCCGGCGTGGACGCCAACCCCGGATGCCGATAGTCGTGCTCCGCCGCGAAGATGCGATGGAACAGCATCTCCGTCTGGAACGGGTCTTCGCCGATCACGAACTGCCGCGCCAACGCCTCGATGAGCTGCGCCTGAGACGTCTCGCGTCCGACGTGCGCTGTGCCCCACTCGCCGACGCCCTCGATGCCGGAGTCCGTCGTCAGTTTCACGAAGAGCCAGCAGCGCCCGCCGTGGTACGGCGGCACATTGCCCACCAGGAACGTCTCAACCTGAGCGACCTTCATGCGCGGGCTCCCTTTTCGGCGACGTTTCGCACGGATTCCGCAGCCATTGTCCCGCCCGACGGGGGCCATATCAACGGCGCGGCGATCGCCATGGCCGCGCGGCCGAGTGACTTCTGATCCGGGTCGACCCGTGAGGTCTGCTACGGCGTCGCGGCCGCGCGTTTGACAGCCCCGAGCGTGGTGGCACGCTTGCCGACCGAACTTACCACCGTGCCCGCCTCGGCGGATATGGCGTCGAGCATGATCGGGAAGATGTCGGTGTTGTCCATTTGCGCGGCGATTGCCTCGGATCCCGGGCCGAAGCCCCATATCGGAACGTCTGCCGCAGTGTGCTCCCAGGTGGACCAGTCGGCGGTGACGAATTCGCCCGCGGCCAACGTCTCGTCGGGATTCTGGATGCTCAACCCGCCGGTCTCATGGTCGGCCGTGACGAGGACCAGCGTGTCGGCCTGCCTCGCGGAGCCGGCCTGAGTCCAATTCACTACGACCTCCACCGCCTTGTCGAACGCCGCAACCTCGAGAGTAGTCCGTCGCAGGTCGTGGTCGTGGGCGCCGTCGTCGATGCGCCCGCCCTCGACCATGAGGAAGAAGTCGCTGGAGGGGACGGAGAGCATGGCCAACGCTGCGCCAACCATGTCCCACAGGTGCGGCTCCGACGAGGCCTCGGACCGTCGAATCTCCTGGGTCAGGTGGCTGTATGCGAAGAGGCCGAGCGTCTTGGATGTCTGGGTCGCGCTTGCGGCCGCGACGCTGAGCCCATCGGCAGTGCTGACTATCTCGTAACCCGCCTGCCGGGCCTCCCCCAGCAACGCGCTGCTGAAAACCCGCCCGCCGCCTCCGAGCAACACGTCGGGTCGTGAATCGCGGAGGTAGTCCTGCGCGATCTGGACTTCGTTATCTCGATTCGCCTCGTGAGCGGCGAAACAGGCGGGAGTCGCGTGCGTAATGCGCGTCGTGCTTACCAGACCGGTTGCCATGCCGCTGGACTTGGCTATCTCCAGGATCGTCTCCAGGCTCAAGCCGTCCAGGGCGACGGCTACCGCATCGTTGTACGTCTTGACACCCGTCGCCAGGGCAGTCGCCGCAGCCGAGGAGTCGGTAATGGCGCTGGTGGCTGAATGCGTGGCCACCTGGCCATGGCGCTCGATCCCTTCCATTACCAGCGCGCCGTCAGAACCAACCGCGTAGGCGCGGCCGGCGGCGACATGATTGAACCCCATGCCGTCGCCTATCAGGAGGATCACATTCCTAGCGAAGGCTGCGTTGGCGAGGAGCGTCAGGATAGTCGCGACGCGGAGGATGCCGCCGTAACGCGAAGGTCGTCGTGTGCTGTGTGGCTGGGGTGTCCCCAACGCAGATCTCCTGCTTGCGCGGCCAGGCTGGGCTCGCGCCGCTCGCGGCCCCGTTGACGGCCGAGGCCCACTATATCATCGTGGGGTAACGCGCGCCTCGTTGGGAGCCACGCACGATGATCTACACCGCGCTCGGAGGCGCCGGCGAGGTAGGGGCGAGCTGCCACCTGCTACAGATCGCCGGCAGGAACATCGTCATCGACTCCGGCCTGAGACCGAACAGGCGGGGCGAGGAGAGTCTGCCTAACTTCGAGCTGTTGCAGGCGCTCACGCGCGGCAAGGTCGACCTCTTCCTCCTGAGCCACGCGCATATCGACCACACCGGCTCGCTGCCGTTGATGCACGCGCAATACCCCGCGACGCCCATGCTCTGCACCGAGCCGACGCAGGTGATCGTGGACATTCTGCTGCGCGACACGATCAAGATCATGGACATGCAGCGCGAGGATGGGGGTGAGTTCCCGCTCTTCGGCCGCCGCGAGGTCGAGAACGCCCTCGCCCATCTCCAAACAGTGGCGTTCGACCGGTGGGTGGAGCCAATACCGGGTGTGCGCGTGTACTTCCACCGGTCAGGACACATAGTCGGCGCCGGCTGTGTCCTGATTGAGACGGAGGAGGGTAAGGTCGTCTACTCGGGCGACATCTCCGTGGCAGCGCAACGCACGGTCGCCGGCATGAAGCCGATCGACTTCTTTCAACCCGACCTGCTGATACTCGAAGGCACGTACGGCGACGGCGCGCATCCCAACAGATCGTCGCAGGAGCAGACGCTTGCGAAGGCGGTGGCGGAAGTGGTCGAGGACGGCGGCACGGTGCTGATCCCGAGCTTTGCGCTGGGACGCGCCCAGGAAGTCATCCTCATCCTCAAGTTCTCGATGCTCAGCCAGACGATATCGACTTTCCCGATATACACGGATGGAATGGTCCGCTGGATATGCGACGCCTACTATGACATGCGCGACCCGGAACGCGGGCTTCTGCCATATCTCCCGGAGAAGCTGCAGAACTTCGTGCGCAACTCGCGGCAGCACGTCTTCTGGAGCCGGCCTCGGCGGAACATGCCGGAGGTGTCGCGGCTGCAGGCCAACGAACGCGTCAGCATCCTGACGAAGGGGCCGAAGGTGATCATCGCCTCGTCGGGGATGCTTGTCGGCGGGCCGAGCGCGTTCTACGCGAAGGCGCTGGCCTCCGACCGGAAGAACGCCATCTTCATCACCGGCTACCAAGACGAGGAGTCGCCGGGACGACGACTGCTCGAGCTCCAAACCGGCGACACGCTCAAGATCGACGGCGTGGACGTCCCCATGCTCTGCCGGGTCGACAAGTACAACCTGTCGGCGCACGCAGATCAGATCCAGTTGTGCCAGCAGGTGAGCTACATGAAGCCGCGAAGCATCGTCCTGGTGCACGGAGAGATTCGGGCGCTGCGGACGCTGCGGGACAAGCTCATCGACAAGTACATCGTGTACGCGCCGCGAAACGCTGAGACCTTTGACCCGATGAAGGCGCCCGAGTGGATGAGCGCCGCGAAGCAGGAGTACCTGGAAGCGGACCGCGCGCGGTTCGTCGGCGATGTCCGCGTGACCGGCGAGGGTGTCGAGGTCCGATTCCCAGCGGAGATGCGCAACCACCCGACGTGGCGCCGCAGGTACGCTGACGCCGACGAGATCGAAGTCGCGTTCGACGGGCCGCGGATGCGTCTCTCGCCGTCGCGCAAGGACCCCTCCTAGACCGCGAGTCACTCAGCCGTGGGTTCGACGCCGAACAGGCCGTAGGGGTCGACGCGCAGGTGCTCCTCGTAGATGTCCACCACGGCCCGAGCGCGGAACAGGTGGCACGTCGCGTCGCCGATGAGGCGCGTCCTGACCAGCCCGGCGGCGACCGCCTCGTCCCAGACGACTCGCCATGCGTCTCGTGGCGTGTCCCCATATCCGACGGCCCACCTGCGCTCCGGGTAGTCTCGGAGGATGTCGTCTGGCGGAGTCGTCAGGCGCGCGATCGACGGAGGGATGTCCACGGCTTGCTCAGCCTCGTGCATGCTGGAGCACCGGTCGATCCCGACCCCGAGGAGAAGCGCCCAGCCGTCCTGCGCGAGCAAGCGACGGTAGCCGCGCGTGTGACGCGGCGCGTCGTTTCCCCACGCGCACGTGCGATGCACGCCCGTCCCGAGAGCCGTGTCCGGCCGGCGGCGGAACTCGTCCGCGATGGCGCCCATGCCGCTCTTCTCGTCGTGGTCCTCGGGCAGGATGGGGACCTTCCACGTGAGACCCCGGGCGCGTTCGGCATCCGTGAGGGGGACCGGCGGGCCGACGCGGTACGCGGACATGACCACGAGGCCGTCTTCTCCGACGACGCACGTCAGCGCCTCGACGACCGTCGGCGCTCCGCCGTTCACGTGTCCGAAGGCGCTCAGCGACGCGTGCGCCTCGACACTGTCGCCGGCCGCGACACCCAGGTCCCGAAGGCCCTGCTCTATGTCCGTACGTTCGACGTGGGTCATCGTCGCGTGCCTTCCCGGCCCGCCCAGTGGCTCGGACGCCGTACGGGCGTCATGGAGATCCGCCAGCGCCTCGTGAGCGATCAGTAGCTGAAGACCAGGGCCTCGTGTATTCCACTCACCACCGCCTCGACTCCGCCCGCGATGCGGGTCACGACGGTGTCCGGGCCGAGCGCTTGCACGGCTCGGAACTCGCGACGCAACCGCACGCGCACGCGGTAGAGCGGCGTGTCCTCCATCATGCTTGGTAGCACTCGATTCGAGTGCGGCCGACCCGGGCCGGTGTTCTGCGGCGGCGTGATGCAGCCAATGAGATGCACGCGCAAGAGCCGCGCGGCCGCATCTTCCGTGACGACGCTTTCGACGAACGTCGGGGCGTCGATGGCGACCTCGGGCTCGGGGTGCAGCAGACGGATGAGGTTGCGGATGAGGAGTCGCGGCTCGACGTTCCGGTACTCCCCCGCGAACGCGACGCCAGGTGACGCGCAGACGGTTGCGACCGTCCCCTTGCCCACGGCGTTGACCAGAATCGCCGGGCCGATCGGCACATCGGGTGACAGGGGCAGATGGTACGCCTGATCCCCCGCGCGCTGACCAGACGTGCGGTGCGGGCGATACAGGCGCCCGTACGGCGTCGCGGTCGTCATCTCGTAGGCTGTCGCCTGTCCGTGGACCAGGAACGGCCAGTCCGTCGGAATGTCCGCGCTGAGCGCGCGCGCGGCGTCGCATTCGCCGTTCAGGGCCACGTGCACATCGCGCTCGTCGAGGCACGCGATAAGTCGCACCCCTGCGAGATCGGCGAGCGCGCCTTCCGGCAGTTCTTCGCCAAGCGGGCCGTACAGCCCGGTGACGCCGGTTGTCACGAGCGCGCCGCCGTCCTCGACGTATGCTGTCAGCAGGTCGACCTCGCGCTGGGCCAGGACCGCGACATTCGGGAGGCAGACCACCGGGAACGCGCTCAGGCGCTCGGCCGTGACGTTCTCGTCGAGGATGAAGCCGACGGGGATGTGGGCATATACGAGCGCTTTGTGTACGCCGAGCATCGCCTGTTGGTACTTGTCCGGGTCGTCTCGGCCGTATTGGTCGCGCGTCTTCGCCGAGTAGTACAGGCCGACCTCACGGATCGGCCGGCCCGCAAAGTGCTCTCGGTTGCGATGGGTCTCGGCGAACATCTCCCCAATGCGGCTGTACGCGACCGGGTCGAGGGCGCCGTCGTACGGCGTCTTGTCTACGACCGTCACCTGCGCGCCGTGCGCGAGCAGCGTGGCCGCCTCCCAGAGCATGTCCGCGACGGGGCGGAGCGTCATGTCGTGGTACATGCGGACGTTCCGCTGCATGACCATCTGGTAGTGGCCGTCGGGCTTCGTGGCTTCGGCGAACAGCGCGCCGAAGCTTGCATGCAACGCCCCAAACGCCCAGACGCCACATTCACCGGTGGCGAAGTCGCCGATGTGGGCGTGCTGGACCGGTCGCTGTCCGGTTTCCCAGGAGAACGGCGGAGCTCCGTGGTGGTTGAAGGCGACCGTCAGGTCCGCGTCGACCGATCGGACGTGCTCGGTGAGGTCCCGCTCGAAGCTCTCACTGGACGCGTATCGGAACTCCAGCATCCTCGCCCAATCGGCATCCCAGCCGGCGCCTGCCGGCA
Source organism: Candidatus Poribacteria bacterium (assembly GCA_002687025.1). GTDB lineage: Bacteria > Poribacteria > WGA-4E. Next base: position 2,510 of record NYZG01000069.1, on the reverse strand, counting down.
TAGGACGCGCGTATGTCGACTCGTACCGGTCTCGGCACCGATGGCACCAGCATCCGTACGGAGGGCCGAAGCCCTGGTCCATCATGTCGAAGTGGAAGCCGTGGATACCGTAGGAGGCGACCTCGTCCACGATGGGCTTCACATGGTCCAGGTAGCCGGAGTTGAAGCATACGCGTCCGGGGATGTCGCGCCCGTCGACATCGAGCATGCGGTAGCGGGGCTCGTCCCGCAGCAGGTAGACGGGGTGCTGCATCTCACAGTACGCGACTACCGGCAGACCGACGTTCCTGGCGGCGTCGACCGTCTCGCGCAGCACGTCCCGCTCGCGAAGCCCCGGCGCCTTTGGCACGATCTCGGAGTCGTAGTACGCGAACTCCCCGTCCTTGGCCCATATGACGAGGTACTCGGCCCCAATGTCGAGAGACGCGCGGACTATGGCGCGGCCGTCGAACCGGGAGGCGAACGCGTCCGACCGGTCGGTACCGAACTGCGCGCCGGTAGGCCCGACCTCGATACCCACTAACGCCCGGCGATACCAGTCTCGCTTGGTCACGGTGGTCCCTCTGGGTCTCACGGACGGGGCAACGCTACGCTGCCATCGCGGTGGCGTCAGCATCATAGGACGTAGCGACATCGGCCACCAGGAGCGTGTTCCGACAGGGGCGAGCCGGCCTGCCTCCGAGGGGCCTCGCAGACCCACGTGCATCCGACATGCTGGGTGGGTAGGACACGCACCGAGAGGACACGCATGCCGCCTCGACCGACCCACGAGCCAGAAGTCCCAACGCCTTCGAGCGACCCGCCTTGCGAAGTGCTCCGCGAGCGGAGCGCGTTCCACCAATACGAGGTGTACCGCCGCGGCGACGTTGTCATACGCGAGACCGGGCCGTGGGCGCGGACGGTGCACTCGCTTCTGCGCCATCTCGAACAGGTGGGGTTCAGCGCGCCGCCTCAGGTTGTCGGGGACGGTTTCGACGCCGCCGGCCGCGAGACACTCACGTACCTCGAGGGGGAGTTCACCCAATCCGGCCCGTGGTCACTGGACGGCGCGGCCGCGATTGGGTCGATGCTTCGAGAGTTGCACGACGCGACCGCATCGTACGTCCCGCCCGACGATGCCGTCTGGGGGCCGTGGTTCGGGCGACCGTTGGGCGGCCCCACGCGGGTGATCGGCCACTGCGACATGGCCCCCTGGAATATCGTCGTGCGCGACGGTTTGCCGGTCGGGCTGATCGACTGGGACTTCGCGGGGCCGGTAGACCCGCTGGTGGAACTCGCCCAGACCTGTTGGCTCAACGCGAAGCTCCACGACGATCAGGTAGCCGCGTTGGAGGGCTTGCCGCCGTTGTCCGAGCGCGCCATACACCTGCGGGCGATCGTCGACGCGTACGGGCTCTCCTCCGCGCAGAGACAGGGCTTCGTCGATAGGATCATCGAATTCGTCGTGCACGACACGGCCTGGCAGGCCGTCGACCTCGAGGTGACGCCGGACACGGCGGATTCCACGGCCGTATGGGCCCTCGCGTGGAGGGCTCGCGCGGCGGCGTGGCTGTGCGCCCATCGCTCGACGCTCCAGAACGCCATCGGGTGACGGGCGTTCGGCGCGTCGCATCGTGGCGGCGGGCCGTATCGTCCGACGCGCGGGGGAAACTGCCGAGACGCCCGGCAGGCGCCTCGACGTGTGCGGCCTGCTCGGCCTGAACTATGGGCCTGCTGACACGTTCTAGGGATGGGCCGCTGGATTCGCAGACGGGGCGCGTACTCGCGCACGCGGCCATGCGCGGCAGCCCCTCTCGGTGGTATATGTACAGCGCGTAGACATTGGGATAAGACGTGAGAGAACGGAGACGCGCGATGTTGAGGCGTGATGACCGCGCACGAATGCGCAGGCGCGGGCCGCACGCGCGGCCCCTCTTGGCCGCGCTGATACTCTGTACGGCCGTGTTCGCGGGTGTTGGCGCGCCGGCCGACGCCCAGGAAACGGTACCGCTGGGGGTCACGGTATACGACGACCTCGACTTTGCATGGGACATTGACCCGAGCGGGTACATCGACGACGGCTCCGACGATGCCTACGATGGAGGGCACGAGCTCTACGTCAATGGCCAGTGGTACCCAGGCTTCGAGAACGCCACCGTGGAGCTGGACGGCGATCAGTTCGTGATCGGGCCGGCCGTGTTCGGCGACATCGAGGTCGTGCGCAAGGTATTCATATCGCGCGACGGCGCGTTCGCGCGGTGGATCGAGATACTCAACAACACCTCGGAGACCGGCCAGACCGTCACGCTCGAGGTGTACACCAACCTGGGCTCGGACGACTACGAGCAGTTCGCCGCGACGTCTAGCGGCGACATCGCGCGGTTTGATGAAGGCATCGCGATTGGGTCCGGTGTCGCGCGGGGATTGGGCGTGTCTTTGGGCGATAAGATCAAGCTGATCTCACCCAATGGCGTGCGCACCGCCTTTGGCGTCAGCCCGCGCGTTGTCAGCTATGACGTGGTCTATATTTT
>NYZG01000068.1 GCA_002687025.1 Candidatus Poribacteria bacterium | reverse complement strand
GAGCGGTTCACGTTTCCGCTCATGACGGCGCCCATGGAGGTCGCGGTCGAGCCTCTGCCGGGCAGGGCGCTCAACGGCTTCCTGCGCAATCGCTGGATGTGGGCCGGCTGCTGCATCCCCGTGGTCATCCACACGCTCAACGGGCTCCACACGTATTTCCCCGCTGCCCCCCACTTGCCGATGTCTTTCCCTCTGCGTCCGCTGTTCTCCGAGGAGCCGTGGATACCGATGGGGTGGCTCATCGCGATGGTGTTCCCGTCGGTGATCGGCATGAGCTATCTGCTGACGCAGGAGGTCGCGTTCAGCTTCTGGTTCTTCCACATCATGTATCGCGCACAGGAGACGATCATACGGGCTACGGGCTTCCCGGTAAGCGGGTGGACGTTCGTCCATCACCAGGAACTGGGCGGGTACCTCACGGCGTGCTGCTTCCTGCTGTGGGTCGCGCGGGGGCATCTGCGCAGGACGTGGGACGCCGTCCTCAATGCCCGCGCGCGGCCGGACGATGGCGACGAGCCGCTCCCGTACAGATGGGCCGTCGGGGGTCTTGTCGTGTCGACGGTGGCCGCGGCGGGGATGCTGACCGCCGTCGGGATGTCGTATGTCGTCGCGCTGGCGACCATCTTGCTGTTCTACGTCGTGCTGGTCGTGCTGACGTGGATGATCATCGACGGCGGGCTGCTGTTCGTCACGACGACCGCGGCGCCGTCGGAATTCCTCGTGCCGCTGCTGGGCACGCGCGCGCTTGGGCCCGCGAACCTCGCCATCCCGTCAGTACTGGAACACGGAGTGATGTGGGACTCGCGCGAGTTCGTGATGCCGAGTGTAATGAACGGGATGCGCGCGCCCGACGCCGCGCGGGTGAATCGACGACACGTCGTCGGGGTCATGGGCGTGGCGTTGCTCGTGGCGTTGCCGGTGGGGTTCATCGCGTGTTTGAAGGTCATCTACCACTACGGCGCGCTGAACCTACAGCACTGGACGTACATGATCGCGGCGCCGGACTTCCCGCGTCGGGCGGCCGGCTATCTGCATGCCCCGGTCGCCACGAACTGGACGAACGTGTCCATCATGGGCGGCGGGGCGCTGTTCATGCTGTTCCTGTGCGTGATGCGCCTTCGCTTCATATGGTGGCCGGCGCATCCGATCGGGTACGTCGCGTTCAGCAAGTACCACGCCCACAACCTGTGGTTCGCGATATTCCTCGGGTGGGTGATGAAGCTGGTCGTGCTACGGATAGGCGGCGTGCAGCTTTACCGACGGTTGCGGCCCGCGTTCCTTGGGATGATCGTCGGCGACTCGGTGATGGCGGCCGTGTTCCTCGTGGTGGGCCTTGTCACGGGGCAGGGGTACAGCTTCCTTCCAGGGTGACTCAGCCGACGTGACGCGCCAGTTCCTCTCGGTATGTGCGGTATGCGGGCCACGGCACGTTGCTCCGAATGCGCCCGTCGGATAGGGGTATGTATCCCCCGTCGGCCACCAACGGCGCGACGACACGATCGAACTCGGCCTCCATAGCCTCCCCGTCGCCGACCAACAGGTTCTGGTCGATGCCACCGATCAGCCGCAGATCCCGGCCGTATTCTCGGCGGAGCGCCACGCAGTCGACGCCAGACGACACGCCCTCCACGCACCACAGCATGTTTATCCCGGCGTCCAGCCACACGGGGAGCAGGTCGAGCGGATTGCCGTAGCTGCGGACGAGGAACCAACGCACGCCACGCGCCTTCAGCGTTTCGACGAGCCTCGCGTAGTGCGGCAGGCAGAAGCGGCGGAACAGGTCGGGCGAGACGACCGGGCCATACGCCCCGGCGATCGGCTCGTCGAACACGGCGTAGTCCGGAGTGAAGCCGCGGACGGCGCGTCCGCACATCGCGACGTTGCAGTCGGTGATGGCGGACATCAGCGCGGCCACGCCCTCGGGATCGTCGTAGAACGAGAGGAACGCGGGCTCGAGCGTTCGGAAGTTGCCGACGCCGAGAGGCTGGACAAGGCCGCGCCACACGCGTATTCCCAACACGTAGTCGCGGTCGTTCCATCCTGCCGCGCGCGCGTCCCAGTCGTCACCGAGGCGGTCGTCGGTGGGCTCGTAGAGCGTGCGCAGGTGGCGCAGCAGGGCCGCGTGGTCCGGCGCCGGCGAGGGCTCCGGTCGCGGCATCAGGTCGAATCCGACTTCCTCGCGGCCGTCGTAGGTGAAGTGGTCCGCGAGCGAGTCGCTAGCGGAGAGCCCCTCGATGGCCCAGCGTTCGCGAACGTCGTCTCGTATGCCTTCGTCCCACAGTGGCGCGCGGTCCATGGGCTCATACGCCATACTGGCGAGGAATCTCTCGCGGGATGTCATGGGCGCAGTCTCCTGGGGAAGCCCTTCACCGGCCAGTATAGCGGGCGGTCGCCGCGCCGCAACAGGGCCCTGCCCGCGGCCCGCGCCGCGCCGGCGCTTCCCGAGCGCGTGCCGTTCGCGTACATTCGGGTGGGGCGCACGCGCAACCGCGAGAAGCACATGAGACACGGACGTACCGCGAACACCCTCGGTCACGTCGCGCTGTGGCTGGCCGTGGCGGCGGCCGCGGGCGCAGCGTCGGCGCCCGATGCTCTCGGTGTGGACCTGCCGCGCCGGATCGAAGCGCACATGGCGACCTTGCGCGACGATCCCACACGGCTCGACGCCCGTCTGGCCCTCGGACGGCTGTATCTGACTATCGAAGCGTTCGACCCGGCCGCTGAGCAGTACGAGGCCGTCCTGGCAGCCGGGCCCGGCGAAGCGGCGGCGGCGCACCATGGGCTGGGCCTCACGCACGCGGGCGGCGAGCGGTTCGACGACGCGATACGGCAATACGACCTGTCCATCTCCTACGACGCGGATCGCGCCTTCGTGCATGCGGCGCGGGGCAGCGCGTACGCGCATCTGCATCGCTACGACGAAGCGATCGAGGCGTACCGGTCGGCGCTGTCCCTGGAGCCGGGCGACGCCATGGTCCGACATCAGTTGGGCCTCGCTCTGGCGAGAAACGGCAGGATCGACGACGCCCTGGCCGAGCAGGAGGCCGCCATCGCGTCCATGCCCGATCTGGCCTCGGCGCGCCTGGAGCTCGGCTCTCTCCACTCCGGCGCGTCGCGATGGGAGGAAGCGCGTCGGGAATACCGTGCGGCGCTGGCGCTCGACGCCGATCTGACCCAGGCCCTATACGGGTTGGCGCAGATCGCCATGCGAACGGGTGACGCAGACGGCGCGCGCGTCCTGATGGAGCAGTTCGCCGTCGCGCAGGAGCGATCCGAGGAGGTCGGTCGTCTCATCGGCGCGGCCCAACGGGCCTCGGACCGGACGGAGCGGGCGGGCATCCTGGCCAGCCTGGGACGGCTGAGGCTCCAACAGGGGGCGTACGACAAGGCGCGACAGACGTATGCGAAGGCGTGCGCGCTCGACCCGACGCTCGCCGGCGCCCACGGTGGCCTGGGCGTCGCGCTGACGATGCTCGAAGCCTACGACGACGCCGAGACGGCACAGCGCGCAGCGCTACGCATCGACCCTGGAATGGCCCGTGCGCACGCCGGTCTCGGCCTGATCGCGCTGCGCCGGGAGCGGCCGGACGAGGCGCTGACACACTACCGACGCGCCGCCGACCTCGATCCGACGCTGCTGGACGCGCACATGAAGGTCGGCGACCTACTCCGAGGCGAGCGCGCGTATGGACAGGCTGCGGAGGCATATGCCGCCGCAACAGGCGCCGACGCGGCCGACGCCGAGGCGTGGCACTACCTCGGCCTGTGCCGCGCGCTCAACGACCAACCGGACGAAGCGCTACAGGCGTACGGACGCGCGATCGCGATCGATCCAGCGCGCGTGGAAACGCACTTCCTCACGGCGGAGCTACGTCGCCGGAAGGGAGACGGGGAACTGTCACTGGCGGCATACGAGCGAGCGCTGGAGCTGGACGTCGACCACGCGCGGGCGTATCACGGCCTTGCCGTGCTCTACGCAACGCAACTCGAAGACGTCGACGGGGCGCTGGCGCACGCCGAGAAGGCCGCCGCGCTCGACCCCGCCTCGGCGCGCTACCGGAACACGCTCGCGCTCATCTACTACCGGCTCGGCCGGCTGCGTGAGGCGGAGGACGCCATTCGCGCCGCGCTCGCGTTGGAGCCCGACAACGCGACGTATCGCGAGGGGCTCGAGCGCATCCTGGGGTCGGACGACGGATGAGGGCATTTCTCGCCGTCGCCTGCTTGGGATGGCTCGCCGTGAACGGCGCGGCCGCTCAGGTCGGCAGCTTCACCGACATCACGAAGGCGGTTGGAGTCGACTTCCGGCACGTCAACGGCCATAGCGGGCGGAAGTACTTCATCGAGCCGCTCGGATCGGGGGTTGCGCTCCTGGATTACGACGGCGACGGCGATCTCGACCTGTACGCCGTCAACGGCGCGGCGCTCCCCGGCGCCGAGTACGCCACGCCAGCGCGCAACGCCCTGTACCGCAACGACGGGGGTCGGTTCGTCGACGTCACCGACGCGGCGGGAGTCGGAGACACCGCTTACGGCCTCGGGTGCGCTGTCGCCGACTACGATGGCGACGGCCACGTGGACCTGTACGTCACGAACTACGGCCCCAACGTCCTATACCGGAACCTCGGGGACGGGACGTTTGAGGACGTCGCGCGGGCCGCGGGAGTCGCCGACGACGCCCTGAGCGCGAGTTGCGCGTTCCTCGACGCCGACGGCGACGGCCTTCTCGATCTCTACGTAGTGAATTACGTGCAGTTCGACCCGGCGACCAACCCCGTGTGCACGCATGGAGACGTCATCGCGTATTGCACGCCGAAGGCGCTGGCGGGCGCGTCCGACCGGCTGTACAGAAGCCGCGGCGACGGCACGTTCGAGGACGTCACCGAGGCGTCTGGAGTCTACCTGCCGGACAGCAAGGGGCTCGGCGTCACCACCGGCGATCTCGACAACGACGGCGACACGGACATATTCGTCGCGTGCGACACGACGCCCGACCTGCTCTACCGCAACGACGGCGCCGGGAAGTACGAGGAGCGGGGCCTGTTCGCGGCCGTCGCGATCAGCCGGGAAGCGATGGCGTACGGCGGCATGGGCGTAGCGTCCGCCGATTTCGACGGCGACGGATGGCTCGACATCGCCGTGACGAACTTCCAGGACCAGACGAACTTCATGCACCGCAACATGGGAGGCGTCTACTTCCAGGACGTCAGCTTCGAAGCGGGCATCGGCGCGGCGAGTCTTCCGATGCTCGGGTGGGGCGTGGATTTCGCCGACTTCGACAACGACGGTCGTCTCGACCTGTTCGTCGCCAACGGCCACCTGGACGACAACGTGCAGGCGTACGACCCGCTCGGTGAGTACGCGCAGCCGGACAGCCTGTTCATCGCGCAGCCGGACGGCAGTTTCCGCGCATTCGACGACCCGGCGATCACGACGCCTCGCCCCAGTAGGGGTGCGGCGGCCGGTGACATCGACGAAGACGGCGACATCGACCTGGTCGTGACCACGCTGGGCGGGCCGCTCGTGGTGCTGAGAAACGACATGCGCGTGCGACACTGGTTGACGCTTTCGCTCGTTGGCAAGGCGCCGAACGTTGGCGCTCTTGGCGCGCGCGTGCGTCTCACCGCGAACGGCGTGACACAGACGCGAGAGACACACGGCGGCTCTGGCTATCTCAGCCACAGTGACGCGCGACTCCACTTCGGCCTCGGCGCGGCGTCGAGCGTGGGGCAGGTCGAGATCACGTGGCCCGACGGCACGAAGCAGACGCTGGGGCCGACGCCCGTCGACCGAACACTCGTCGTTGCACAACCCTAGACCGAGGAGATCGGATGGAGATCGTCGACACGCACGCGCACATCTACTCAGCGGACGAGACGGCGTACCCCATGCGCGAGAGCCCCCTGCGCCCACCCGGAGGCGCCGGCACGATGGAGCATCTCATCCGCGAGATGGACAGCGCGGGCGTCGTGCGCGCGCTGCTGATCCAGACGTTCACGGCGTACGAGTACGACAACCGCTTCATCGCGGACACCGCGGCCGCCCACCCGGAACGCAGTCTGGGGGTCGTGACGCTCGATCCCACGGATCCTGGGGCGCCGGACCTCCTTCTCGACCTCCACGCCCGGTCGAATCTGGGCGCAATCCGCATGTACCCGACGCGGGGCGACCGCCCCACGTTCTCGCACGAGGGACACGGCAGGCTCATTGAGGTGGCGACCGAGCTCGGCCTGGTGACGAACATCCTCATCGACGCGCCCCACGCGGACGCGTTGGCGACACACTTGACGAACTATCCTCGGGCGCGGATTGTGCTGGATCACTGCATGAATCTGCGCGCGGGAGCGTCGGAAATCCTGGCGCGGACGGTCGATCTGGCGAGCTTCCCGAATCTCTATGCGAAGCTGACGTTCGCCGTCACGGGCTCCGACGAGGAGTACCCATGCCGCGACACGCACGGCCTCGTCCACGCCGTGGTCGAAGCGTACGGCGCGGATCGCTGCATCTGGGGCAGCGATTTCCCATGCGAGCTGTGGTGCCCGAAGGTGACGTACGCCCAGCATCTGCGGATGTTCACCGAGGAGATCGGGCTGTCCGACGACGTGCGGCGCGCTGTTTTGGGCGGCGCGGCGACGCGGCTGTACTTCGGCGGACGGGGCTAATATCGCGGTCGGGTGCATTTCCTTGGCGGATTTGGCCCCCGGGATGCGTCTATAGATACGTAGTCAATGATCTACGCATTCTGTACTTCGTGGGCGCCGCGGTCATCCCAAACCGTGGCGCTTCTTTTGTGCCCGGACCGTGCGCCGAGTAGAATCTCGCATCGCCCATCGAAGCGCAGCGAGGAGCGGAATAGACATGACTGTGGGCCACGAGGAGCAACTCGCGCGACGGCAGGCGATCAGAGTTGCCACGACGGAACGACTGACGACGGCCGACGGGGCGATGGCGGCAGGATGGGGGCGCAGCATCAGCTCGACGATCCTGGCGATCCTCGACGAGCGCGGCCCCGCGACGGTCTTCACGTACCTCAACATGCCCGAGGAAGCGCCGACCCAGGACATCGTCCGCGCGTTGCTCGCGGACGAACGGATGCGTGTGGTCGTGCCACGTGTCGTCACCGGCTCCGAAGACATGACGCTGCATGAGATCACCGACCTCGGCCGCGACGTGCGGCCCGGCCTGTGGGGCATCCCCACGCCGCGCACGCGATGTCCCGTGACAGAGGGCTCTGAAGTGGACATCGTGCTCGTGCCGATGGTCGCGTTCGACGACGAGGGGTGGCGGATCGGGCACGGGGGCGGTTACTACGACCGCTTCCTGTCGGCGAACCCGCGAGCACACCGACTCGGCGTCGCCTTCGAGCTACAGCGCGTCGACGGGTGCCTGCCGCAGAGCTGGGACGAGAGGCTGGACGCACTGGTCACAGAGGACGGCGTGCGGCGATTTGTGGCGCGTGCGGGACAGGGCTCGTAACCGCTGCTGGGGTAGCCGTCGCGCTAGCGGAGGAATCGTGCGGCGAGCAGGACGGCAGCCGTCGCTCCACGGCTGCCGTCCGCGCGCGTCCCGGCACGCCTACCGAGGCGCCGATTCAGACGTCGACGACCCGCGAGACTGCGGCGAAGCGTCCACCTGGTCGGGTGGCGCGCTGTTCTCCCCGTTTCGCACGCGCACTGTGTAGCCGCCTCGGCGCGTCGTTCGGCCTGCTGCGAGCGTCGCGGCGAACGTGACGCGGCTGCGGAACATGTCGCGCGTGAAGTCCTCGGCCGCGTACCGGTCGATGTCGGCCTTCGCCGCATAGGCCGTCAACAGCGTGCCTTGGCTGCCGCCGCGGCCGTAGGCGGTCGTCGCGATGAGGGCGCGTGCGAGCCGGTCGTCGGTGACGATGTTGTGCACTATCCGGCCGCCGCCTTCCGCCGCCGGGCCACGGACGACGATCACGACCGACTCGTCGTCGCCGAGTGATCGGACATTCGTGGTCTCCAGCAGTAGGTCCAGCATCGCCTCTTGCGCGCTGGCGACCTTGTCTCCGTCATAGGCCGCAGTGCCGGCCTGGTGGCTGGACCAGGCCCCGGAGTAAGGGTGTGCGTCCTGTCCGGTCCCGCGCATTTCCCGCTGCGTATCCTCCCACAGTGAGGACGGAGCCAGCGCGTCATCAGCGGGGCTTGCGTCTGTGTCAGGCCGCAGGAGAGGGAAGTCGACCTGTGTGTCCACAATGACGCCATAGTTGTCGATGTAGCGGGCCCGCGGCGAACTCCCGCTCTGGTAGACGAACGTCGACCTCTGGGGGGTGTCGGCGGCGTCTCCGAGGCGGTTGTGGAACGCCTTGCCGGTCACGCGCGACAGGACCTCCATGTCGCGGGCCATGTCGTCGCCGGCGCCCGGCACGGTTCGAGTAGTGATCTTCTCGACGAGCCCCGCTTCGCCGACGGTCTCGGTCCGCAGGGCGTGCACGGCCGACAGAGGCACGCTGACGATGAGACGGGACGGCTCCGCAGCGACTTCCTCGGCGTCTCGATAGTGCTCCACGTTGGGGTTCACGGGCCACGAGCCGCGATCGTTCACATAGCTTGGCGCCCAGCCCAAGACACGGTGTCCACTGTTGTCGTACGCCTCTCCCGTGACGATGACGGTCAGTTCGCCATCCCTGGGAAGACCACGCACGTTGCGGGCGTATTGTAGCGCGCCGGTGAGGGCCTTCTTCAGCCCAATCACCTGCTCTGCATCGTACACGCGGCGTGGCTCCGCCTCCCGTCTGGCCCCCCATATCTCACTGATCGTCTCGCGCCAGAGCTGGTCGGTCTCGCGGTTCTCGCCGGTGTCGGGGTCGTCGCGCGGCGCCACTGGGAACGGAACGCCGAGGAGCAGGACCACCCCGTGCCCCTCCAGGTACAGTCGCTGCGACGAGTCGTGCACCCCCCAGTGTCCGCCGGGGTCCGCGGCCTTCTCCACGATGCGAGCAAGGATGGCCAGGTCGGTGAGGGTGTCTCCCAACTCCGGCAACTCGCCCTTCCGAGAGCGCACTACGAGGGTTGCGTCGCCAGACAGGTTGTACGTTCCGCCTGCGCCACCGACTATATCGATGGTGTTGACGACATCGAACAGGTCGCCTAGTTGTGCCAGCACGGCGGGCGCCTGTGACTCAAGTGTCTCGTCGAGATGTTGGGCAACTAGGCCCGCTTCTTGGGCCACCAGATCCGCGGCCCTGGACACTTCGCTGGCGACAGCGTCCCCCATCGCGGCCAGGCGGGCGATGTCGCGATCGGTTACCGTCAATGCGACGCCGCTTCCGTGCGCCATGCCGCACATGGCGATGACCATGCCGGCGGCGAACCACGCGGTACGTTTCATGTCGTCTCTCCTCTGTCTGATTGCTAGTCTCGCGCGCCGGCTGGCGCGACTCGCACGATGGGGGTGATGGCGTCAAGTCGACGCTGCGTTCGCTGGAATTCATGTCCCGTCGCCGAGGCTAGCGATCGCACGGTCGAGCGTAGCTCCGCGACATCCTGCACCCGCTGTTCGTCTACGTATTGGATGATCTCGGCGATACCGGTTCGGCTGCGCGTCTGGTCCTCCTCGTAAAGGCGCGCGAACTCCCCGATGGCGCGTCCCGCCTCCGAACGTGTGAGCATGACCGCGCGCGCGGCGGAGGCGTCCACGTCGTCGCGCAGTTGCGTGTACAGATCGGAGTACATTCGCTCGCTCGTCAGCGCCAGTGCCATTCGCCACTCGGCGCCGATCTCCTGGCGCAGGTTTTGGCCGAGCTCGGCCCTCAGCGCGTCGACATCTACCGGCTTGGGGGCCGTCACGCGCGCGGCTCCAATGCCGATGAACAGCGCGAACGCCGCGGCCGCGGCCACCGGAACCCATTGAGGCACGACCGCCCGCGCGCGGCTGGAGGCGGGGGCTAGTTCCCACGCGTTCATGGCGTACATGGTTTTGCGCCATGCTTCAACCTGCCCCCGACACTCCGCGCAGTCGTGCAGATGCGCGGTCAGCCTCGACTGGTCACGCGCGTCAGATTCGCCGTAGAGGTAGGCGACCCATTCCTCACGCGATGGATGGTCCACGCGAAGCTCCCTTCGGTCGTGGGTCATGCTTGCTCCGTCAACGGTTGTAGCCTTCGTGAAAGTTGGGTCAGGGCCTCTGCCATGCGTGACTTCACGGTGCCCTCGGGAATGCCCAGCACCTCGCTGATCTCGCGAAACCTCATGCCCTCGTAATGGCGCAGAACCACCACCTCGCGATACGGATCGGAGAGCGCCATCACGGCGTCGCGCACGAATCCCGACGCCTCCTGCGACACCATCGCCTCGTCCGCCGTCTGCGCTGCGACAGGCTGCATGTCATCTTCCCAAGCGTGCGTCTCACGGCGGGCCTTCCGCCGCTGCTCGTCTCGGCACAGGTTCAGCGCGACGCGCCATACATAGGTCGAGAATCGCGCGCGGGGCTCATATCTATCGCGTGATAGGAACACGCGTGTGAACGTCTCCTGCGCGAACTCCTCGGCGAGATGGGCGTCCCCCGTCATGCGCGTACAGAGCCGCCGGATGGGCGTTTCCCACCTCTGGACAAGGGATGCGAAGGCGCGCTCGTCGCCGGAGCGACGCACGCGCATCATCAGCGACTCGTCCGATTTTCTGAGCGGCAGCCGGCTCATGTAGGGTTCGATTCCCCGTGCGTGTTGAACTCGTTGGGTTGAACGAACGGGTCCCCGGTTTCGGTCGGTGTTTCTTCGCTCGGCCGATCGGCGCGGCCCCCAACGTCGGGCGTCGGCGATTTAGTGCTCGGAAACCCAACGCTGGTCCGCTCCATACTAGAGAACGACGTGGAGGGAGCGACCATGCCGACGCTAGACGAGCTAACGAGACGTGCGCAAGCGGACACCGCGGAAGGCCACGAGGCGTTCGCGGAGATCGTCGCGCGGTTCACGGACATGGCGCTCGGGTGCGCGTACACGATCCTGCGGGATCGCGAAGTCGCGCGAGATGTCGTTCAGGAGGCGTACGTCGCCGCATGGCGAAGTCTGCACACACTCCGCGACGCCGGGGCATTCCCGGCGTGGTTCCGCCGCATCGTCGTGAATCAGTGCCATCGCGTGACCGCGCGCAAGCGCGTGCCGACGGTGGGCCTCGGTTACGCGGCTGACGCGAGATCGCCCGCGCCGACCCCCGTCGCGCAGGCGGAGCGCGAGGAGATGCGCCGCGGCGTGATGGACGCGGTGCGCCGATTGGCGCGTGATGAGCACGCGGTCACGGTGCTCTACCACTTCGGTGATCGGTCGTACGGCGAGATCGCGCGCTACTTGCGCATCCCCGTGACGACGGTCGGGCACCGTCTGCAGGTGGCGCGGCGGCAGATGCGGAAGACCATGTCGGCCCCACAACACCGTCCCCGACGGGACGAGGAGGAAAGGCGCGAGCCCGTGGATATCAACGCGAGACTGATCGACGCGATCATAGAGGGCGACGCGGACAAGGTCGATGAGCTACTCGACCTCGGCGCGGACCCGTACGCCGTGACGTCGACCCACCCAGACGCGGAGAAGAGCTTCGGCTTCCTGCCGCTGGTGAAGGTCGCCATCGTATACAACCAGAGCCGGTGCGCGGAACGGCTTATCGAACGGGGCGCGTACACCCGCGTGATGGGTTGGGACGGCCTCGCCGATGCTGAGGCCCTCGGCCACGGCGACGTCGTGGAGACCATCCAGGACCGACGCGCCAAGGAAGACGCGTTGATCCTCGCGATCGTGCAGGGACATCCTGACTGGGCCATCCGCATGGTGGACGAGGACCCAACGCTCGTGAACACGCACAACAACTGGCACGGCCACGAGCGCACGCCTCTCATGCACGCCGCTGAGCAAGGGAGCGTCGAGTTGGTCGAGGCGTTGCTGTCGCGCGGCGCCGACGTGTTCGCCGAGAACAGCGCGACATCGGTGAACGCGCTGACACACGCGATCTACCACGGCCACGACGAAATCGCGCAGATGCTCCGCGAGAAGGGCGCGGAGAGTGGCGACGTCACCAACTACCTGATGGCTGCCCGCAAAGGCAACGTCGGCATGGCGCGCCACTACCTCGACGAACGCGGCGTCGATGTGAACGCGAAGGACGCCTGTCTGCGCCACGTGCTGCCCGAGGCGTTCAGGTCCGGCAGTCGCGCCCTCCTCGACCTCCTCTTCGAGCGTGGCGCCGACCCAAACATGAGCCGTGGATGGGAGGATTACCTGTGGCTTCTGGCACACGTGCGCAAAGGCGAGACGCATGTCGTCCGCTTGATGCTCGACCACGGCTGCGACCCGAACAGCGCGTGGGGCGGCAAGTCGCTGCTCGAAGCCGCGCGTGAGAACGACCGGGACGACATCGTGGCGCTGCTCCTCGACGCCGGCGCCACGGAGTAGCTCAGGCGTCGTGACGATCCCGCGCGGCCGGTCTGCGCCGGCCTTGCG
>NYZG01000067.1 GCA_002687025.1 Candidatus Poribacteria bacterium | reverse complement strand
GAGCCGTCACGCGAGCCCATCGACGTGACCGGCTTGCACGGGTCGGCGCACGCGTGCCTTTTGGCGACGCTGCGACAGGCCCTGCCGGAGGAAACGGCGGCTCTTTGCGTGCTCCCATCCCAAACCGAAGCGCGCAAGCTGCACCACGACCTCGTTACGTTCGGCCTGGGCGCCGCGGGCTTCTACCCGCTGCTGCCCGACATCCTCGGCGAGGGCGCCACCGACACCCGCAAGATACTGCGCGCCGAGCGCATCGAAGCGTCGGACATGCTGCAACGCGGCGGCACGGTCGTCACGTCGATCCACGCGCTCGCGCAGATCATCCCGCCGGTCGAATCCGTGCGGGAGAACACCGTGCATCTGAGCGTCGGCGAGACGCACGACTTCACGCAGACCGTCGCGGTGCTTACGCGCGTGGGGTACCGTCGCGTGGACACCGTGGAGCTGAAGGGCGAGTTCGCCGTCCGCGGCGGGATCATGGACGTGTTCCCGCTCACGCACGAACGACCGGTGCGGTTCGAGTTCTTCGGCGACGAGATCGAATCGATTCGCCGTTTCGATGAGACGACCCAGCGATCCACGGCCGACCTGAAAACCGTCACGCTACTTCCGCCCCGCGAGTTCGTGCTCACCGAGGAGGCGCGGACGAACTGGCTGGTGCGCACGAACGAACAGTACGCGGAGAACCCGTCGCACAAGCTGCGGGCGGCCATCGAGTCGCTCACCGAGGAACTGTTCGAGACCGGAACGCTGAGCGATGTCGAGGAGCACTACCCGTATCTGTTCCCCGACGGCAAGCCGTTGGCGGCATCGCTGCCCGAGGGTACGCTGATCTATGCCAATGAGCCGCGGTGGATGGAGCGCGAGCTGACGCGCTTCTTCGAGAAGCTCACGGTGCTGGCGGAGGACGCCCGCAGCGAGGGACGGGTGTCCGTTGCGCCCGAGGCCGCCTTCGTCGACTACGAAACCACGTTGGCCGCGATGCGGCGCCTGCCGATGATCCGCGCGGCGATGTCGGGCGTCGAGGACGGCGGCGGCGAGCGGATCGCCTTCGGGACGCAGCCGATCGTCGAGCAGAAGGGAAACCTGCAGCGTTTCCTCGCGGGCGTCGAGACGTGGACGGCCGAGGGGTACAGCGTCACCGTCGTGTCCGAGTCGTCGTCGGCGAGCGACCAGATGAAAGAAGTGCTGCAGGACCATGAATTGATGGCGCCCAACGTCGCCCTGCACACGGGGTGGCTGTCCGAGGGGTTCGAGTCCGAAGCGCTCCGACAGGTCGTGATACCGCAGGACGCCGTCTTCGGGACACAGCATCGATCGACGCAGAGACAGTCGCGAATGCGCGACGGCCGTCCGCTGCTTAGCCTGGTCGACATGCAGGAGGGCGACTACGTCGTCCACGTGACGCACGGCATCGGTAAGTACGTGGGCATCCGGCGGATGGAGATGGGCGGGGAGCAGCACGACTTCCTCACGATCCAATACTCCGGCGCCGACACGCTCCATATCCCGACGTACAACATCAACCTGATCGAGAAGTACATCGGCCCGCGGGGCGAGAAGGGCGTGGCGCTAGACCGTCTCGGTGGGGTCTCGTGGGGCAAGGTGAAGTCCCGCGTGAAGAAGTCCGTCGAGGACCTGGCGGAAGAGCTTCTCAAGCTGTACGCAGAGCGCGACGCCGCCCCAGGGCGCGCGTTCGCTCCCGACACGACGTGGCAGAAGGAGTTCGAGGCCGCGTTCCCCTTCGACGAGACCCCCGACCAGTTGACGGCGATCGATGACGTCAAAGAGGACTTGGAACGCGCGCGGCCGATGGACCGGCTGATATGCGGCGATGTCGGCTACGGCAAGACGGAAGTCGCCATGCGCGCAGTGTTCAAGGTCGTCATGGACGGAGGCCAGGCCGCGATCCTGGTCCCGACCACGGTCCTTGCGCAGCAGCATTTCCATACGCTCCGCGATCGATTCCGCGAGTTCCCCGTGCAGACGCGGATGCTCAGCAGACTCACGACGCCCGAGGACTCGAAGCTGGCGCTCGAAGGGCTGGAGAAGGGCACGGTGGATGTCGTCGTGGGGACGCACCGGCTTCTCTCGAAGGACATCGAGTTCCGCAGCCTCGGCCTGCTGGTGATCGACGAAGAGCACCGCTTCGGTGTGAAGCAGAAGGAGCGTCTGCGGCAGCTCAAGAAGCAGGTCGACACGGTTACGCTCACGGCGACACCCATCCCGAGAACGCTCCACATGGCGATGACCGGGGTGCGCGATCTGACCGTTATCACGACGCCGCCGGAGAACCGCCTCCCCATCGACACGCAGGTCATGGCGTACAGCCCGGACATGGTGCGCGAGGCGATCCAGCGCGAGCTGAGCCGCGACGGTCAGGTGTTTTTCGTGCACAACCGCGTGCAGGGCATCGAGAGCATCGCGCAGAACATACGGGGTATCGTGCCGCAGGCGCGGGTCGCGGTGGCGCACGGCCAGATGGCCGAGCGGGCGCTCGAAGACGTCATGCTGCGGTTCATCCGGCACGAATACGACGTGCTCGTGTGCACGACCATCATCGAGTCCGGCCTCGACATTCCGAACGTGAACACCATCCTCGTAAACCGCGCGGACGCTCTCGGCTTGGCTCAGCTCTACCAGTTGCGCGGTCGCGTAGGTCGGTCCGACAGGCGGGCGTACGGCTACCTGTTCTACCCGGAAGACCGCGTGATGACGGAGGAATCGCAGAAGCGCCTGCGCGTCATCGAGGAGTTCACGGAGCTGGGGTCGGGCTTTAAGATCGCGCTGCACGACATGGAGATCCGTGGCGCGGGGAACCTGCTGGGGCCGGAACAACACGGACATATCGCCGCGGTGGGGTACGACCTTTACTGCAAGCTGCTGGAGAACGCCATCGCGGAGCGCAAGGGCGAGCCGGTTCTCGAAGAGATCGACACGAAGATCACGCTCCCAGTGTCCGCCTTCCTGCCGGACGAATACGTTGCGGACGGCGCGGCCAAGATGGCCCTGTATAAGAAGATGGCCGCGATGGACGGAAGCGAAGGACGGGCGGAACTGGAAGCGGAGATGCGAGACCGGTACGGCGCGCTGCCCAAGTCGGCGCGCGCGCTGCTCGATATCGCCCTGGTGAAGTCGCGTGCGTCACGGATGGGGATCGTCGCGATCACAGTCAACAAGGACCGATTGCGGGTAGACTTCGATGAGCAGCGCACGGACGTGGACCCGGAGCGGATTCTGGCGCTCATGCAGCAGCGCCCCCAGGTGAGGATGGCCCCGCCCGCGAGCCTGATATGCTCGATGGGGTCCATCGCGACGCATGACGTGTTCGCCGTGACGTTCGACATCCTCGAGGCGCTTGCCCCGGAGGGCGGCGTGGAAGTCGTCGCCGACGATGCGGCGTGATGCCTCATGGAGACGGTTACATCCCGGCGCCGACGAGACGAGACGAGCCGGCGCCGAGTCAGAGACGAGTGAGAAGCGTGTTGTGGCGCGGTTGGTAGGCGTGATTCGCCAGAGGAGGCACTTTCCGATATGCGAGTGATTTGCCGGGCATACTGCTTGCCCCTGTTGTTGGTCGCGTTGGGCATGGTAGAGCTGGCGTGCAGCACGAGCGTGGCGGCGATCGACGAAGCCGCGGCGGCCGAATCGGACGCCTCGGCCCCGATAGGCGAGGCCGATGTGCTGCTGGCGGAATTCGAGTGGGACGGCGTGCAGCACCGTATCACGCTGTCGCAGATGGAGAGCGAGATATCCGAACTCCCCGACTACCGCAGGGACGACTACGACGGCCGAGCGGGACGCGAGGAGTATCTCCAGCTCATGGCGGAAAGCCGGCTGGGGCTCGAACGCGCGCGTGATCTCGGACTCGACGCCGACGCCGAGATACTAGAGAAGGTCGAGACGTACCGCCGTGAGATCATGCTCGACGCGGTAGAGGAGCTAGAGGTAACGGGCAAGGTCAACGTCACCGACGAGGACGTGGCCGCCTACTACGAGGCACACCTGGAAGAGTACATGCTGCCCGAGCAGGTCCGACTGACCTGCGTCACGGTGCAAGACCCCGAGGAGGCCGCCGGCCTGCTCGCGGAGATCGAGGCCGGCGAGCGCACGCTGGACGAGATCGCCACGGCGATGTCGGCAGCGGGGAAGAACGTCGGCCCCGGCGGCAACCGCAACGGCGACACCGGATTCTTCGCGCGCGAGACGTGGACCGAGGTCGAGACGTTCGTGAATGCCGCGTTCGACATGCAGCCCGGCGATGTGACCGACGAGGTCGTCGAGCTCGACCGGCTGGGCGAGAAGTACTACATGGTCTTCCGCCAGGAAGAGCGCAACGAGCCTCGACAGCAGACCCTCGACGAGGTCGAGAAGCGCATCCGCCGGAGTGTCGAGAGCGACACCGAAACGGCGCGCCAGGAAGAATGGGCGCAGCAGCTTCGCGAACTCGCCCAACTCGTCGTACACGAAGACCTGATCCCCGTGCTCGCGCCCGAAGCGGACGCCGAGGAAGACACCGACGCGGACGAAGGCGACGGCGCCGATGCGACGGAGGGAGACGAAGCGACGGAAGCTGACGCGGACGTCGAACCCGACGCGGCCCTCGCGCTCGCCGAGTACACCTGGGACGACGTGCCACACGCCTACACCTATGGCGAACTCAAGGCGCATTTCGACGGCCTCGCCGTCTACCGCCAGAGCCGCTACAAAGGAGCCGAAGGCGCGCTCACTCTACTCGACGAGCAGGTCGTCGAGGATCTGAAGGTGCTGGAAGCCAAGAAGCTGGGCCACGGCTACTCCGAGGTAGACCTGGCGAAGCTCGACGACTACCGCGACCAGTTGATGGTCGAGGCGCTCGTAGAGCAGGAGGTGGACGGCCACGTCGAGGTCACCGAGGAAGACCTGCAGGCGTACTACGAGGACCACCTCGACGAGTACCTCGAAGACGAAAAGGCCCGACTGACGTGCGTCACGTTCACCGACGCCGAGGAGGCCGCGTCGAAGCTCGAAGAGGTCGTCGCGGGATTGGACATCGCCGAGTTGGCGACGACGGAGTCCGAGATGGGTAAGAACCAGGGCCCCGGCGCGAACAGCAACGGCGACACCGGGCTGTTCACGCGGAACACGTACCGCCAGGCGCCCAACTTCGTCGAGCAGGCGTTCACGCTCCCCGTCGGGGAGATGACCGCGGCGCCGATCGAGGTGAACCTCCAGGACGACACGTACTTCATGATCTTCCGCGTGGAGGAGAGACAGCCCGAACGTCAGCAGGAACTCGACGAAGTGCGCAGCAAGGTGGAACGAGCCACCGAGCGCATCAACAAGCGCGCGCGGTTCGAGGAGTGGCTCGAGGACCTCGTCACGGCGAGTAAACTGCAAGTCTACGCCGACCGTTTGCCGGAGTACCCCGAGCCGGAAGGCGAGGAAACATCCGACGACGTCGAGACGAGTGAATCTGAAGACACCGAGGGTCACGACGAGGACTCCGACGAACACTCTGACGAGGGCGAGGGTCACGACGAGGACTCCGACGAGCACTCTGACGAGGGCGAGTCACACGAGGATCACTCCGACGAGGGCGATTCTGACGAATAGTCCACCGAGACGGAACGAGAGCCTGGAGGCAGACCTGATGTGCCGCATCGCGAGTGCACGCGTACGACGTTGGGCGGTCATGGCGCTGAGCGTCGCGCTGTTCGCGTGTGGTGTCGGTCTGCCTTCCTCGGCCAGGGTCGTGGACCGAATCGTAGCGTTCGTGAATTCCGAGGTGCTGACGCAGGGCGACCTGACGCGCCTGGTGGACGAACACATCCGCGCGCTCCGCGTGTATGAGCGCCGCACGCCCGAGGACGCGCGCGCCATCGCCGAATCGCGCATGGGCGAGCTGCTCGACACGTTGATAGCGTCCACGCTCCTGGAGCAGGAGGCGCGTCGTCAGGAGCAGGAAGACCCTACGCTACAGGTCACGCAGATCATGCTCGACGACAAGATCAGCCAGTTCCGAAGACAGAATGGCCTGAACGTCGACGAGGAATTCGCCACGGCGTTGAGAGATCAGGGCTACACCGTGTCGAGCTTTCGGCGTGAGATGCTTCGCAACGCGCGCATCGAGGATCTTTTCAGGCGGGAGATCGTCCCCAGGCTGAGCGTCACGGACGACGAGGTCATCGCCTACCACGAGGCGAACGCGGACCGCGTCGCGGACAAGGACGAAGCCCGGAATATGCTGCGCGAGGCTCGGTTCGGGGAGGAACGCCAGAAGTACATCGACGCGCTGCGCAAGAAGTCGTTCGTCAAGATTCTCGCGGAATTCTAACCCTCCTTAGCCTCCTGCCATGATATCTGCCCGCGCGTTGCTCCGGGTTGTCTGCGTCGGGGCGCTCCTGGTCGTCGTCGCCGGGGCCCAAGCGCAGGCCGAGGACGCCGCCGACCCGTCGCCCGTCGCCACGGACTTCGAGATCACCGTCGAGCCCTCCTCGGAGGCGGATTCTTCCGACGGCCCCGGAGCTGCAGACGCTGCGGTCGCGCCGGAATCGGACGAAGACTCGCCCGCCGCCGAGGTGTCCATCCTGCGCCGGGACATGTCGCTGGAGACTGACCAGACGTACGTCGACGGTGACAAGGTCATCTGGACCGACAAAGGCGCCTACATCGACGGCGACGCGTTCATCCGCTTCGAGAACATGACCCTCCAGGCCGACGAGGTCTGGACCGATCTGAAGAAGGCCCTGCGAGCCAAGGGCAATGTGCGCCTCACCGTGGACGAGGAGATCACGTACGCCGACGAGCTGGTGTTCGACTTCACGACGAAGAAGGGCATCGCGCAGGGCGGGGCCGCCTACGGCGCTCCGTGGTACTACCAGGGGTATGAGATACTCCGCGTATCCGGCACGGAGTCGCTCATCAAGGACGGCATCCTCACGACGAGTTCGCTGAAGTACCCGCACACGTATTTCCGGGCGTCTCGCATCCTCGTGAATCTGGGCGAGGAGATCATCGCGAAGCACGTCGTCTTCATAATCGGCGGCGTGCCACTGCTCTATCTCCCGGCGTATCGGCGCAGCCTGAAGGAGAAAAAGCCCGCGGCGATCATCGTCAAGGTGGGGTCGGACAGCTATCAGGGGAACTGGACGTCGATCCAGTTGCCGCTGGTGCGGAACTCGCGGGTGCGTAGCGTGCTGCAATTCGACTGGTCGTCGGTGCGCGGGACCGGTCAGGGCTTCGAGACCAAGTACAACATCCGCGACGTGAACGCGCGCATGATCTTCATGCCGTACCCCGAGAACGCCACGCCAGAGGACCAGACGGCGCTCAAGCGGAACGCCCAGGAGATCAACAGCAGGCTGCGCGGGGACTTCAACCGCCAACGGGTGCAGCGTCTGTTCGTGCCGTTCGAGCTGACCGAAGACGACATCCGACGCGACCGCGCGCGCGCGCAGGACGCCGTCGCCGCCCTGGAGGCCGGAGAGACGGCGTTCGGCGACCTGGCAAGCGCGTTCTCCGACGACGACGCTACGAAGGGCAATCAGGGGATCATCGGCTACCTCGCTCCAGGCGATGGCGTGCTGCTCCCGCAGGTGGAAGCGATGGTCATGGCGCTCGAATACGACGAGGTCACGCCGCTCATCGAGACGCCTGCCGGCTCTTACCTGTTCCGGGTATCCGACGTCATTAGGACGCGCGGACGCATCGAGAAGCAGGTGCAGGTCATCTTCATCGCCATCCAGGCGAGCGACGACGCCAAGGACGCCACCCGAGAGAGCGTCGAGGATCTCATCCGAGAAGCGAAGGCGGGGGCCGACTTCTCCGCGATGATCGAGGAGCGTGGGGGGACGATTCCGCGATCGGCGCTCACGATCTCCGAGGGCGAAAGCCTGATGCTGGACCCGCCGACGGAGGTGTGGCTGCAGCTTGACGACTTCGAGTGGGCGCAGCGCCGCGCCATCCGCGACATGGAGTCCGGCGACATCTCCGCGGCCATCGAACTGCGTGAGGGCATGTTGGTGCTCCGCATGATCGAGGAGGAGGAGACCCCCGACTTCGCGGCGCTTGCGACGGAGATCTCCGCGCACGAGTCGGCCGAGAACGGCGGCGCCATCGGCTGGACCGGCCCCGCCGACGTGCCACGCCAGGTGTACAACTCGTCACGAGGACTCGAGGAGGGTCAGGTGAGCAGCGTCATCGACACTCCCGAGGGGTTCTATGTCGTGAAATCCGAGGGACGGCGAAACATACAGGGCGAGGCGACGATCTTCCGCAAGGACTTGCGGTCCTTCGGCCGCGCGGAGACGTTCCGCACCGGCACGGAGTGGGACATGGAGTTTCGGCACCAGCAGGACATCCCGATGGGCTGGGAGCGGCGGGGCAAGCGCGTGGCGTTCTGGACGCGCCTCGACTTCGGCAGCCGGACGTTCAAGGAGGGTCTGGGGCAGGACCGCTCGGAGCTACGCGCCTTTGGCGTGGTGACGTACGACTCGAGCCCTACGCGGCCGGAGGATCTCACGCCGTCGTTTCGGTCGCGGCTGACGGTCGACAAGACGTTCGACTTCGCCGAGGGCACAGGCACCGTTCAGCGCCTGCCAGAGCTCACCGGGTCATGGGGCGGGCAGCTACAGCGGGTGTGGGGGTTCCGCCAACTGCACCGGTGGATGGACGATGTCGCGGACACGGTGGAGGACTGGGGCGCCGGCCCGTTGCGCTTCCCAACGCTGGTCAGCACGACCTTCTCACTCGACGGCAGTCTGGCGAACCTGTTCCGGGACAAGTTCCGATACTCGGAGTCGGTGCGGGCGACGCGCGCCGCGCGCGGGCTCGGGGAGGAGAACACGCAGGACGTCTATCTGCGCACGCTGGATGTCGGCATGACCCTACGCAAGGAGTCGTCGCTGGAGATCTCGTCGACGCGCGAGGTGAAGCTGAGCATGGATGGCAGCAGCCAGGTCGTCTGGCACGGCGCGGACCAGAAGGGGAACACGAACATCCTACGCGGCGTGTTCAGCGGGTCCGCCGGGGCGTCGAACAACCTGTTCCGGGTGTACGACATCGGATGGGTTCCCGGCGCAAGTCGCCTGAAGCACGACGTCACGACCTCGGTGAACTTCGACTGGGCGCCGTCCGTGAACGACACGGAGCCGGACCCGGACAACCCCGACCCGGAACTGGTGAAGCTATATCCGTTCGGGTCGAGTACGTACCTGTTCGAGCGGAAGTTCGTCAGCCTGAACCTCACGTCTGCGTTCCAGATAAAGACGCGTCAGGCCGAGACGATCAACGGACTTACGCTGTCGCTTCGGACATCGCGGGACTTCTCGGAACGCGAAGCGCTCGGAGATCGTAAATGGGAGTTCATCTCGGGCACCGGGCGGTTCAGTCCCCTGGCCAGCGGGAATCTCTCCGGCACCCTGAACGCGTCGTGGGACCCGAACACGTACGGCCCCACGTCGACGATACAGCGCCCACCGTTCTCTCTGGTGCAGTTCTCGTCCTCGGTGCGGTATCGTAGCGGGGACTTCCGCAAAGGGTGGAGCACGGACTTCGGCACGCAGTATCAGCGTCTCACGGGCAGAGCCCGGCGTAACCTCGTGTTCGGGTTCGACTGGCGTCCCAGCCGCCTCTTCCAGATCGACGTGGACACCCGGTTCGAGTACGACAGGAATCGACT
>NYZG01000066.1 GCA_002687025.1 Candidatus Poribacteria bacterium | reverse complement strand
GGTCGGGTTGGCAGTCTGCACGCGCGTGATGTTTCGTCGCGCGCGCAGGCATCGACGGCGGATGCGCCCGCGTGTCGTGACGATCGCCGCCCTGATGGTCGGTTACTGCGTATACGCCATCCTCAGCATATCGGGCGCGAACGCAAAGACCGGCGAGGTACGGCAAGAGCTCCGCTCGTTGCACCCGTGCCTGCGTCTCGCCGTTGGGACGGCCGTGATCGGGGACGACTCGCTACTCCTTACGGACATCGCGCGCGAGCCGGACGACTACGGGGAGATGGGCCTCGACACGCGCGCGTCGTCTCTGCACTACGTCCAGGAAGACGGCTACGCGCACGCCGTGGACCTGCGCACGAAGGGACGATCCGAACTGCACAACGGACTGACGCGTCTCTACTTCCACGCTCTCGGGCTGCGCACGCTGCGCCACGTCGGCACGGCCGACCATCTGCACGTCGCGCTTCCGGTACCGGAGACGCGGTAGGCGTCCGGCGGCCGACGGAGCGTCTAAGCGCCCGCGGCGTCAAGCATCTCGCGCACGACGCGGTTCGGCCGCGCGATGTCCTTCGCGGAGCCGATGGTCGCGGTGGGAATCGCCCCGAGCTTTTCGTGCACGCGCATCCGCGTTGCGGACACGGGCGAATCGCCGCTCAGGCCCGAGTACCCGAACGACTTGCACCACTTCCCGAACAGGAACTCGTTCAGCGGACACAGACCCTCCTGCTCCAGGCGCCCGAGGCCCTCGTCCGTGGCATGCCAGCTTCGGAACAGGTGCACCTGCGCGAAGCGCTGATGGAGGGAGGTGATCTCGTTGCGGCCTTCGCCGCCGACGACGAGGCCGAGTCGAGCGACATCGCCGATGAGGCGGCGCATGCCCTCGGTCGAGGTCATGTCGTCCACGAGGCAGTTGTGCAGGTTCCACGAACACAGCGTCACGTCGAGGAACGCCGCGGACAGGCTGAGCGATTCCGCGGCTTCGCGCACCGCGTCGGAGAGGATCGACCGCCACGTCGCAAGGCCTGGGTGGATCTTCACCATCGTCTTCTCGGACCGATGCAGGAGGCGGCCGGCGTTGGATTCGGGCACCGGCTTGCCCGCGCCATCGACCCACGTCCAGCCTAGCACGCGCTTTGAGTCGATCGCGCGCTGCTGGAAGTCGCGCAGGCGCGTGTAGACCGGATGCGAGGGGTCCATGTCGATCGCGTTCAGATGGGGCATGACGTGGAAGCCTGCGTTCTGCGCGGTCTCGATGAAGCCTCGACCCGTTCCACTCGCCTTGTAGTTGGGGTAGTTCTCGTCGTACGCGTCGGTGCGCCAGTCAGGCATGTGGAGGAGGACGCGTCCCGGCGGCACGCGCGCGGCAATGGCGTCGAGAATGTCGGGCTTGGTGGGGCACCAACTCACCGCGAACCGGATGTCCTCGAACCACTCTGGCAACGGCTCACGGGCCAGGTCGTATGCCCGGGTCATCCACGCTCGGTACGCGGTCGCCGGTATCTCCCAGTCGCCTGCGTACGTGTTGATGCGCCACTCGAGGTTGCCCGCGCTCAGACTGTCGTCGGTCGGCCCGTACGTCTCGGTGTCCAGCCCGAGGGCATTGGGCGTATCGCGTGAACCGACGTGCAACGCCTTGTACCGGTATCGGTCGTCCTCGGCGCGGAGCCACCAACCCCCGCCGGCGCCCTGTAGGATGGCGAGGCCGGCCTCCCATTGGTGGGGCCACTGCCAGTGCGAGTTGCGGATGAGCGGGTCGTCGAGGCCCAGTCGCACTCCCTGGAAGAAGGGCGCGACCAGCTGCGGAGACTGCTCGATGCCGCCGATGGGAAGCCGGCACGCGCGCAACCCCGGCCGCGAAGCGTAGCCACTCGGCTCGACGACCATGTCGCCCGTCTCCACGTCCTCCGACACGCGGATGACGCCGTCGCCGTGCCACCCTTCGATTCGTATCTCAGCCTCGGTGTCGTTGCGCGGCACGACATGGACGCGGTCGCCCATCTCGCGGCCGATGCCTACCGCCTCGCCGGCCGCGTAGATGAGGTACAGCGGCGGCGTGGAGTCGGGCGTGGCGTCTATGAGCGCCTGTCCGTCGGGCCGTGTGCTGAGGGATGTCAGGACTCCGTCCGCCCAGGTGGCTCTGAGCGTGCGCGTCGTGACCTCGATCTGGTTGTCCCTCACACGTACCATGTCACCTCTCCCTTTGGGCCCGGAAAACGGGCGCGACAATGGCCAATGGGACGGTGGGAATTCGGCGAGAGCCTGGCGGGAATCACGCTAACAATAGCCACCGAGTCGGCGGCCATCAAGGCATGGCCGGAGTCGTCCGCGCGCCCAGATGCGGAGCGCGCGGACGGCCCTTCGGCGAACTACGGCCGCGCCCTGTTGTCGCCGTATGACTTGTCGGGGCGTGGCGGCATGGTCGGATCGGGGACGGGCTCCGTGCGAATCAGCTCCTGTAGATGCGCGATGGCGGCGTCCAGTTGCGCGTCGGCGCCGTTGTAGGTCGCGTGCGGCAGGTTGTCGACGACGATGTCCGGGTCCACGCCGTGACCTTCGACCATCCACTCGCCCTCGGGTCCAAAGACGCCCCACTGAGGCACCGCGGCCAACCCGTTGTCCACCTGCCGTGTGTTCATGGACAGCCATATCTCGCCGCCCCATGTCCGCGTGCCGATCACCTTCCCGATGCCCAGCCGCTTGAACCCCTCCGCGAATGCTTCGCCGTCGGAGCCCGTATGCGCGTCGACGAGCGCGACGACGTGCCCGCGGAACGCGTACTGCATGTTCCACTTCCCCCAAGCCGGGCTCCCCTTGCGGCCGGCCCAGTACATCCACGCCTTCCGCAGAAGCCTGCTGAGAATCCAACTGTCGATGTTTCCGCCGCCGTTATGGCGGACATCGACGATGAGCCCCTTCCGGTCGAACACCGGGTAGTACTCACGCGCCCACTGGGCGAAGTCGGCAGCGCCCATCGCGCGCAGGTGCACGTAGCCGATGTCGCCGTCGGCCTTCTCGTCGACGATCTGCCGACGTCGGTATTCCCACTCGCCGTACCGCAGGTTCCGCTCGGTCCATGGGGAGATCGGCTTCACGACGACCCGGTGGGTCTCGGGCTCGCCCTCGGCTTCCTCGCTCGCCGCGGGACGAACGGTGAGCAGCGTCTGCCGGCCCGCCTGGCTGCGCAGCGGCACGGCAATGTCGGGGACCGAAAGCGCCGCAACGCCGTTGACGGCCTCGATGACGTCCCCTTCGACCACCGCCAGGCCCGGCTTAGCTAGCGGCGCCCGGCGCGTCGGGTAGTTGGGGTCGGACGCGTAGACGTGCTCGACGCGGTACCCGCCAGCGGCCTCGTCTCGGGCGAGCCGGGCGCCGAGCCTCGCGGGACTGACTGAGTCATCACCGGTGTCGCGATCGCCACCCCACAGATAGGTATGCAGCGCGGACAGTTCACTAACCATCTGCGCGATGATGTCGTTCAGCTCGGAGCGATGTGTCACACGCTCCACGAGCGGCATGTACTTGGCGAGCATGGCGTCCCAGTCGACGCCGTGCATGTCGGGGTCGTAGAAGTAGTCGCGATGGTAGCGCCATGCCTCCGTAAGGATGAGACGCCACTCCTCCCGGGGGTCCACCGAGAAGGTCCAGCCGGAAAGGTCCACGCGCGTCTTGTCCAAGTCAGGCTCGGACGTCCCGGCGTCACAGACGTGGTACGCGCTGCCCTTGCGGGCGAGGATCTTCTTCCCATCCCGCGACAGCTCGTATCCGTTGACCTCGTCGAGGAGGGTCTTCACCTCGATTTCGTCGTTCTTGATCTCCAGCGCCTGCAGCTTCAGCGTCCGCGCCTCGGCATTCCACGCAAGCCAGAACAGGTGCTTCTCGTTCGCGCTCAGGCCGCCGTAGTTCCCCGGCTTGACCGGCGCCTCCAGCACCCGTTCGTTCATCCCCTCCACAGCGATAACTACAGGATCGACTTCGTCCTCGTCCTCGTCCTCGTCCTCTTCGCCCTCAGTTTCCTCGTCGTCGTCGTCCGAGTCGGCTGCCTCCTCGTCGGCGTCGGCGACCTCCTCGGCTTCGACGTCGTCGCCCGAGGCGGTCTCCTGTCCGTCCTCCCCGTCGTCTACGTCGCCGTTTTCATCGTCCATGTCGTCCTTCTCGTCCTCGTCGTCCTCCGCCTCCTCCTCCGCCTTCTTCTCGGCGAGGTACACCTCGTCGTCCTCCTCGAAGGGGGACCGGTCCTCGCCGGTCAGGGAGACCATGTAGAGCTTGGTCGTGCCGTCGAAGTACGGTTCAGGTTGCCGCGGCCCCCACGGACTGCCCACGCGCGACTCGAAGTGTCTGTCCGAGAGGAAGTACAGCCACTTCCCGTCCGGGCTCCACGTCGGCGAGTAACTGTCGACCCGGTCACTCGTCACCGCGGTCGACGTGCCATCCTCCACCGCGTAGACGTGGATCTGGGGATAGGAGTTGTCCGCGATAAGCACGTAGGCAAGCCAGCGGCTGTCCGGCGCCCAACGGATATCCCATACGCCGTCATTCTCGCTACGCACGATCTCCGTCCGCGCCTTCGCCTCGATGTCGAGCAGCCACGCGACACTGTTCTTGTCCCGGTAGGCGATCCAGTTCCCGTCCGGCGAGGGCGTCACCTCGTATCGGAAGACATCGCCGTCGGAGGAGAGTTGCTGCGGCGTTCCGATCCCGTTGCTCGGGGCCGTCCACAGCTCCAGCTCGCCCGTTTCGTCGGACAGGAAGACGACCTCCTCGCCTTCCGGCATGAACATGGCGTTGCGATGCCGCGCGCCTTCGGGGCGGGTCACCTGCGCCCGTCGCCCTTTCTTGGCCGGCGCCACGAAGACGCGGCCGCGCGCTGTCAGGGCCACGCGGTCGCCCTCCGGCGAGATATGCGCCGACGTGACGTAGTTCATGGGCTGCTTGACCCAGTTCTCGCGCGTCGCGTCGAAATCCGAGACTAGGGAAATCGGAATGACCCGTCCCGTATCGGTCGCGATGTCGTACACGCGAAGGTCGGCGCCCAACTGGTACACGATCCTGCCGCCGTCGAGGTCGGGGCCCTGCGCGTCCCAGCCAGCGTGCGCTGTGTGCTGCCGAAGGTCTGTCCCGTCGGGGCTCATGGACCAGACGTTCATCGAGCCGTCTTCGCCGCGATCGGTCAGGAAGTAGACGCGCCCGTCCCACCACATAGGGTCCTTGCTTGTGCCGGCGTAGTCGGGCGTGAGTGGCTCCGCCTCATCGGCGCCTGCCGTGAACCGCCACAGGTTCTGCGCCGTGCCGCCCTTGTAGCGCTTCGCCGGACTCCCCTGGAACGACAGCCGTTCGAAGAACAGCGTCGCGCCCGACGGATCGAACACGCCATTCGCCGCCTGATGCAGGGGTACTACGTCGATGACCGCCGAGCCCGGATCGACGGTGGCCAACTGCCCGTTCGGCAGCGAGGAGAACGCCGCGGTGGCGAACATGATCTTGCCCGAGGGGGTCCAACCGCGCACGAATGCGCCCTGTCCCAGGTGCGTCATTCGCTTGGGCGCGCCGCCGGCAAGGGGCATCGTGTAGACCTCGGCCGGGCCTTCGTAAGACGCCGTGAACGCTATCGTCTCGCCGTCGGGAGAGATCGCGGCGCCGAACTCGTCGTTGTCGTGCGTGGTCAGTCGTTGGGCGAGGCCACCCTCGACGCCGACGCGCCAGAGGTCGCTCTCGGCCGTGAAGACGATCGTGTCGCCGTGTATCGCCGGGCCGCGGAAGTACCCAGGGCCGGCGGATGCCACGCCAACGGCGACGAAACACGCGCACACCCAGCGGACGATGCTTCTCACGTCAGGCTCCCTGTTGCGCTTGCGGCCGCGGTGTCCGGCTCGCGTCGGACAGACAGTGCGGGCCGCGCACGCGCCCTGTCAAGCGGCAATGCCGGGCCCGCCTTCCCACCAAGTGCGGCCGCCGCGAGCGCCGTGTAGAATCCCCGTCAGCCGACCCTGCAGCGCGCGCCCTGGAGCCCCGCCGTGAACAACGGAGACCGACCCCGTCCGAATATCCTCTTCGCCATCGCCGACGACGCCTCGCACATGAGCGCGTACGGACACGACTTCCTGCACACGCCCCACTTCGACCGCGTCGCCGCGGAGGGCGCGCTGTTCACGCACGTGTACACCACGAACCCGAAGTGCGCGCCGTCGCGGGCGAGCATCCTCACGGGCCGACACACGTGGCAGTTGGAGGAGGCGTCGTGCCACTTCGGCATCTTCCCGGCGAAGTTCGCCGTGTACCCGGACATCTTGGAGGCGGCGGGCTACCACGTGGGTCACACGGGCAAGGGATGGGGACCAGGCGACTACGAGGCCGGAGGCTTCGACCGCAACCCCGCGGGACCTGCATACCACGGCGCGCAGCTCGACCCGCCCACGACCGGCATCAGCAAGAAGGACTACGCCGCCAACTTCGAGCGCTTCCTCGACGAGCGCCCGGCGGACGCGCCGTTCTGTTTCTGGTATGGCGCGCACGAGCCGCACCGCGCGTATGAGCAAGGCTCCGGCGAACGCGCCGGCAGGCGGACGGCCGACATCACCCCGCCCGCGTACCTGCCGGACGAGGAGATCGTCCGCAGCGACCTTCTCGACTACGCCGTCGAGGTCGAGTGGTTCGACGAGCAGCTGGGACGCATGCTTGCGAAGCTGGAGGAAACCGGCGAACTCGACGATACGCTCGTCGTAGTCACGTCCGACAACGGCATGCCGTTCCCCCGGGTGAAGGGCCAAATGTACGAGCAGGACTTCAACATGCCGTTCGCCGCCCGCTGGGGTCGAGGCGTCGAGGGCGGGCGCGTCGTCACCGACTTCGTGAGCTTCCGCGACATCGGGCCCACGTTCCTCGAAGCTGCCGGCCTCGCGCCGCACGAGGGTATGACGGGGAGCAGCTTCCTCGGCGTCCTGACCTCAGGCGAGGAGGGGCGCGTGGACGCCTCGCGAGGCCACGTGCTCATGGGCAGAGAGCGACACGACCTCGGCCGCGAGGGCGACCTCGGCTACCCGGTGCGCGTCATCCGCACGGACGAATGGCTGTACGTCCGCAACTACGAGCCGGACCGATGGCCCGCGGGCAACCCCGAAACCGGCTTCACGAACATGGACAGCTCCCCCACCAGGACGCTCATCCTCGAACAGCACGACGCCGGCGAGGACACGTACTTCGACCTCGCGATGGGCAAGCGCCCCGCCGAGGAGCTGTACAGAGCCGAGCACGATCCCGAGTGCATGCATAACCTGGCCGCCAACCCGGAATACGCCGACACAAAGGCCGAACTCCGAACGCGCATGGAAGCCGAGTTGGTCGAACAGGCCGACCCGCGGCAACTCGGCGATGCGGCGGTGTTCGATACCTATGAATACGTGGGCGACTCCTCGCACTCGTGGGCGGCATACGTCGCTCGGACCTGGAAACGCCCGAACTACTGAACCGCCACCATTCACCCCGGCAGGACACATCGGATCAGGAGGCGCCCCACGTGAACGACGGCCATACATCGCGCGCCCGGGGCGTGCTCAGCGTGATCGGCCCCGGCATCCTCGTCGCGGCGACGGGGGTAGGCGCCGGCGATCTCGCGACGGGCGCGTTCACCGGCAGCCAGTTGGGGACGGCCGTGCTGTGGGCCGTGGTCGTCGGCGCTCT
>NYZG01000065.1 GCA_002687025.1 Candidatus Poribacteria bacterium | reverse complement strand
AGATCGAAAACGGTGACTGAATCAATATCACCTCATCCAAAGCCCCGATATCGATACCCATTTCCAGCGTGCTGGTCGCAACGATCGCCTTCAGCTCCCCGGCCTTCAGCTTTCCTTCGACTGTTTCCCGAATATCCCGCGACAGCGACCCGTGGTGAGCGTAGGCGATCAGGCCTCCTGCGTCAGTGTTGATCATATGGGCCAGCCGTTCGCACAGCCGTCTCCCGTTTACGAATATGAGCGTCGACCGGTTGCGGTCGAGTATCTTTCGCACCGCTTCCACCACCGGATCCCAGACCGATTCGGCGCTGTCGGGAGGCTCATCAGGATACCGGATGCGCAGATCGTATCGTTTGCTCGTCTTCGCCCGCACGATGGAAACCGGACGGGGCGTATATTGTTCGACGCCGTCGAGCCGATACCCTCCTACGAACTGCGCGACCGTCTCCAGCGGCCGTACAGTTGCGGACAGGGCGATGCGCTGAAACTCACCGCATAACAGCACGAGCCGATCGACAGCGGTGATCAGATGCGTTCCGCGCTTCGATCCGAATACGGCATGGATTTCGTCGAGGATGACCGTCGTGATCTCCGGCAGCAGTGACCTGCCGGCTGCCGAGGCGAGCAGAAGATTCAGGCTTTCGGGCGTCGTGATGAGAATCTCCGGGGGATGGCGCACCATGCGACGGCGATCAGCCTGAGGCGTGTCTCCACTGCGGGTCGACACATTGATGTCGGGAAACGGCCGGCGCTCACGCGCAAAGGCATGGCGCAGCTGTCGAAGCGGGCCGAGAAGGTTTCTCTGTATATCGTTGTTGAGGGCTTTCAGGGGAGACACGTATAGGACGCCGACACGGCCGGTCGGCTGGTCACCGGTGATCAGCCGGTTGAGCGCCCACAGGAACGCCGTCAGCGTCTTGCCGCTGCCCGTCGGCGCGGTGATGAGGACGTGTTCGCCGTTGGCGATGTGCGGCCACGCCTTGGCCTGGATGTCTGTCGGGTCGCCGATCTGCTCCTCGAACCAGTCGCGGATCAGCGGGTGGAACAGGTCCATCGTGTCGCCGTGCATGTTTCACCCCATGGGACGCAGGGATCGGCGAGTCTAGGCGCGCTCTGTAATGGGTCCGACGCGCCGTCGCGTCAACGGATTCACGGCGACGCGGCCGGCTGCCAGTTGAGCAGAACGACGGCGATTGCCGAGGCCACGATCCCGAGGTACAGCCGCCTCGTCGGCCGTTCGCGCAGCAACACGACCGCGACCACTGCCGTCAGAATCAGGCCGGCGCACGCGGACACAGGGAACACGATCACTCCCGGCAGTTCCTCCAGCGCCTTCAGCAGGAACGTCACCTGGATCATGTTGCACGCCCCGATGCCGGCCCCCCACGCCGTCTCGACGAGCGTGGGCATCCTCCCGTGGCGCGCCAGCATCACGACCGACATGACGCCGGACGACGCGTACACCATGAATACATAGAACGCCTTCTCGTCCGGCACGTGCAGCTCGGCGAACGCTTTGGCGAACAGGCGGGAGCCGCCCACCAGCACGAAGAACGCCAGCAGGCGCCACCGGAGCCCGCCGACGACCTCGCCCAGGATGTTCCTCCGCGCGTCCAGAAGAGCGATCGACGCGCCGGCAGCCGTCATGCCGGCGAGTTGCATTGCCGTCGGGTATTCCATCCACAGGAAGATGGACGCGAGGATCGGAACAAGCACCGACAGTTGCACGATCGCGCCCGTGGCGGCGATGCCCTGGTGCTTGATGCCGAACAAGAGGAAGAAGTAAGCGACGAAATACACCACGCCGTTAAGCGTGCCGTACGCTCCGCCGGCCCACCCAATGTCTATCGACCCGCGTGACACGAACCACACCGCCGCCAGAACGGCCGCGAGGATATAGTTCATCCCGCCGACCACGATGAGGTCCTGCTTGTGAAGCCCGGCAGCTTTGACGCCCAGTCCGAATCCCGACGCCGAGACGATGTGCAGAGCGAGACTGAGCAAGGCCGTCCCTTCGATTGGCCGCGGCGCGACGCCGATCCGCCGTGGCGCCCAGTATAGGTGCAGATGAACGTGGAACCCAAGGCGACGCGCGACGGCGCACGCCTGGCCCGTGACCGTGGCGCCCCGACCGTCCCCACACGCTGTCGCCCCAATGAGCATCGCTGCCACCGATCTTCCGTGCCCACACGGCCCACCGGGCTGCGCACAGGCCCGTGCAGTGGGCCAAGAGCATAACCTGCAGAGAGCGCCCGCGATGGCGGCCCGCCGGCGTGGACGGCGACGCCTACGCACAGGTCGACCAGGGCGCCGACGCCGGACGCTGACAGGCGTTGCCCGCACCGACGCGCCCCGGCGTCTTGTCGCTCAGCAGGGGCGCGGGTAGCATTGGGCGCAATCCTAACACTCCGAACAGGGGGCAGCCCCATGAGAATAGGCATCGTCGGCGCGAGCAGCTATCCGGCGTGTGAATTGATACGGCTGCTGTCAGGTCACCCTGGCGGGCTGTCGCTCGAGGTCATCACATCCCGCACGGCCGACGGCACACGCATCTCGGACGTCTCGCCCAATCTGCGTGGGTATTGCGATCTTGAGCTCGAGCCTACCGGCCTCGAGACGCTCCGCGGTAGAGTCGACACCGTCGTGCTGTCCGTCCCCCATCGCGTTGCTCAGGAGCACGCGCCGTCGCTGCTGGATGCCGGGTTCCAGGTCGTCGATTTCAGCGCGGACTTCCGCTTGCACGACGCCGACACGTACGAAGCGTGGTACGGCGTCGAGCACATCGCCCGCGAGTTCCTGCCGCGCGCGGTGTACGGCCTCCCCGAACGCTATCGTGACGCGATACGCGACGCGCAGCTCGTTGCCAACCCCGGGTGCTACCCGACGAGCGCGATCCTGGGCGGCCTGCCGCTGATCGCCGACGGCCTTATCGAGCCCGATTCGCTGATCATCGACGCCAAGACCGGCATCTCCGGCGCGAGCCGCACGCCGAGTGATCCTGCCCATTTCGTCTCGCGTCATGAGAACATCACGGCGTACAACATAGGCAAGCACCGGCACACCCCGGAGATTGAGCAGGAACTGGGCGCGGTGACCGACGCGGACGTGACCGTAAGCTTCACGCCACACCTGATGCCGATGGCGCGCGGAATACTGAGCACGATGTACGGAGCCCTGCGAAGCCGCATGTCCACGGACGAACTGCTCGAACGGTACCGCGTGCGCTACAAGGACGAGGGGTTCGTGCAGGTCCTGGACGCCGACCGACCGGCCGAGACCAAGGCCGTCCTCGGCAGCAACAACGTCCACATCGGCGCCGAGGTCGACGCGCGCGTCGGGCGCGTAGTCGTGACCTGCGCGATAGACAACCTGGGTAAGGGCGCCGCCGGCGCGGTCGTGCAGAACCTGAACCTGATGGCGGGCCTTGACGAGGCATCCGGCCTGGCATTTCCTGGTATGATGCCCTAGGCGTCGCCTGTCCACTGCCCGCGCGTCACACGCACGACTCGGATGAGGAGACCACGCATGGCGAACGGCGAGGACTCACGCGGCCGCGACCGAGGGCCGTTCGACCCGGATCGGCGCCGTCGCGGTGAGCCGCTGCTGGAGGACGACTCCGGCCCCGAGCGCGACTCCGTATCCCTCGACCTGGTATACGAGCTGATCGCGGGAACCGAAGAGGACGATCCCCGCAGGCCGGCTATCTATCAGCTGCGCCGGCAACTCATCGACGACGCGCAGCGCTACCAGGACACCCGACAGGAGATCGTCGAGCTCGAAGGGGCCTGCGAGAAGCTCACTGCCCCTGCCAACCGCATCGGCGTCTACTTGGGCTCACCCAAGGAGCGCATCGCGCAAGTTGTCGTGAGCGGGTCGACCTACTTCTCCAACGTCGACCCGCGGATCGAGATGGACACGCTGCGCGTGGGCGCGCAGGTCCTGCTCAACGAGGCCTACGTCGTCGTCGGCGATCTCGGCCGTACGGACACCGGAAGCGTCGTCAAAGTCGTCGACCAGCTGGACGACGGCCGTATCCGCGTCGGACACGAAACCACCGGCCAGTTTACCGTGCTACAGCGTGGCAGCGACATCGGCGACGACAAGGTGGCATCGGGCGACGAGGTGCTCGTAGATGCCGCCGCCCGCGTGGCGTTGGAGGTGTTCCCGAAACAGGAGGCCCGCGACTACTTCCTGGACGAAGTGCCCGACGTGTCGTGGGAGCAGGTCGGCGGCCAGGACGAGGCCATCAGCGCCATCCAGGACGCCATTGAAATGCCCCTGCTGCACCCAGACCTGTTCGAGCGCTTCCAGTTCACAACGCCCAAGGGATTCCTCCTCTACGGCCCGCCCGGATGCGGCAAGACGCTCATCGGCAAGGCCACGGCGCACAACCTCGTCAACAAGATCAGGGAACGCACGGGAGAGGACATCGAGGGCCAGTTCCTTCACATCAAGGGCCCCGAGATCCTCAACATGTGGCTTGGGGAGTCCGAACGCAAGGTGCGTGAGATCTTCTCGATTGCCCGAGAGAAGCGGAAGCAGGGAATCCTCCCCTTCGTGTTCATAGACGAGGCGGAGTCCGTGCTCGGTACCCGCCGAGCCCTGCGGTCGCACAACATCTCCAACACCGTCGTGCCGATGTTCTGCGCCGAGATGGACGGCATCGAATCCATCGATGATGTCGTCATCATCCTCGCGACCAACCGGCAGGACCTGATCGATCCGGCCATCTTGCGGCCTGGCAGGATCGACCGAAAGATCAAGGTCAACCGACCCGACGAGAGCGGCACTCGCGAGATCTTCCGCATCTACCTAACCAGTGACCTACCCCTCGACGCCGACTTGCTCGCGCGCCACGACGACGACCCCGACGCCGCGGCAGCGGGCCTGGTGGACGCCGTCGTCGACGAGCTGTATGGCGAGCGCGACGACACGCGCTTCCTCGAAGTCGCCATGGCCGACGGGCACAGAGAGACCCTACACCGATCCGATCTGGTCAGCGGGGCGATCGTCGCGTCGATCGTGCAGCGGTCCAAGGAGTATGCCATCAAGCGGTCCGTCGAGACCGGCGAGGAGCAGGGAATCTCGTTCGACGACCTGCGAGACGCCATCGAGCAGGAATACACCGAGAACGAGATATTCCCGCCCACCGACAACATTGGCGACTGGCTCAAACTCATCGACCACGATCCAGAGAGCGTCGTCTCCGTGTCGCCGATCCGCGCGAGCAAGCAGCGCGTCCGCCGCCAGGCGCTCAGGGGAGTCATCTAGCCGCCTATGGACCGCCTCTTCGGCATCGAGACCGAATACGGCATCATCCTCGACCGCGAGGCAGCCACCGACCCTGTCACCGAATCCGTTGCTCTCATCAAGTGCTACCGCCCCGACGATCCGACGCCGAGGTGGGACTACTCGCACGAGGACCCCTTCCGCGACGCGCGCGGCTTCCGCGCCGACAAGCTGCAGGAACACCCCGACGAGGAGGCGGAGCAGAAGCGCGATCGACGCCACCGCCTGTCCTTCGAGGACATGAAGAGCGACCGCATACTCCACAACGGCGCCAGGCTGTACAACGACCACGCGCACCCCGAATACTCGACGCCTGAGTGCCTCGGGCTGTTCGACCTCGTCGCGCACGACAAGGCGGGCGAACGCATCCTGCTTCAGTGCGCGCGCCGCCGGTCCGAGGAGCTTGGCGTCGATGTCTTGCTCTACAAGAACAACACCGACTTCCGCGGCCACTCCTACGGATGCCACGACAACTACCTGATGGCGAGGAGCGTGCCGTTCGACTACGTGCGCGCGAGCTTGATACCGTTCAACGTCACTCGCCAGGTGTTCGCTGGCGCGGGCAAGGTCGGCATCGAAACCGAAGCCGGGCTGAAGGACGCCGCGCGCTACCAGCTGTCGCAGCGCGCCGACTTCTTCAGCGTCGAGGCCAGCGTAGACACGATGCACCGCCGCCCCCTGGTGAATACCAGGGACGAGCCCCACGCCGACCCCACCAAGTACCGTCGCCTCCACGGCATCGTCGGCGACGCCAACATGTCGGAATACGCCACCGCCTTGAAGATGGGGACGACCGCCCTCGTGCTAGACTGCATAGAGCAGCGTGTCGTGCCTTCCGAACTCGCCCTGGCCGATCCGATTCAGGCCATCAAGGACATCTCCCAGGACTCTACATACGACTGGCCCGTGAAGTTGGCGGGCGGGCGCCCGTCGGACGCCATCGCCGTTCAGCGCGAGTACCTCGCCCTTGCGCAGCGCCATGCGCGCGCGCGCGACGCCGAAACCGAGTGGGTGCTACAGGAGTGGGAGCGAACGCTGGACGCCTTGGCCCGGGACCCCATGGAACTGGTCGGCGACCTCGACTGGGTCACTAAGAAGTGGCTGCTGACCGCCTTCGTCGAGGACCAGGGCATCGACTGGGGTGACGCATGGCTTCGCAGCCTGGACCTCGAATACCACAGCATAGACCTCGACGCCGGCCTGTTCTACGAGCTGCAGAACGACGGGGCCGTCCGACGCCTCGTCGACGAGGAGGACATCGCGCGCGCGGTGGACATGCCGCCCGGCGATACTCGTGCCTACGTGCGTGGCATGGCGATGGCCAGATACGGCGCGCACGTGCGATCCGCCCAGTGGGACTCCCTGACGTTCGGTGTCAACGGCACGGAGAAGACGCTCAGCCTGCATCCCCTTGTCGATGCGGCCGACCTGCTCCGTCATACGCAGGCCCTCGACGCCACCGACGACCTCGACAGCTTCCTCGCCGCCGTCGGCATCGCCTGAATCCTCGACGCCAGCGCGCTACCGCGCCACCATCCGCCACTCGTCACCTTCGAGGAAGCGGTCCAGCAGCACGCCGTACCGCAGACCGCGCACGCTGACCCACATCTCATCGCGCCCGAAGTGGTCCATCACATGCTCCGTGAGGACGGCGCCGGCCACGATGACGCCGGCCCGTCGCGCCTCGAGCCCGGGGGTCCTCTCCAGGTCCGAGCGTGTGAGTGCGCACAGATGCTCTGTCTGTCGCCGCAGCGTCTCGCGCGTCAGGCGGAAGCCGTGCACCGGTGGCGTCGGATGCGCCTGGTGAGCTGCGATATCCGCCAGCGTCGTGATCGTGCCGCCCACGCCCACCAGCACCCCGTCGGCGCCGGGCCGCGGGGCCGTTGCGAATGCGTCCCTCAGATGCGCCCGCAGTTCAGCCAGCTTGTCCGGCGGAGCAGGATCGGAGCTCAGGAACGTCTCCGTCAGTCGCACCGACCCGAGGTCCAAGCTAGCCATCTGCCGGATCCGGTCATCGCCGATGATGAGTTCCGTGCTGCCGCCGCCGATGTCCGTCACCACGCAAGACTCCCCGTCGGCAGCGGGCAACGAAGCGTCGCGCCGCACGGCGAGGTACGACAGGCGCGCCTCTTCCTCTCCCGGGATCACCTCGACGTCCCGGTCCAGCTGAGCCGCCACCGCCTCGATGAAGTCTGCCCCGTTCGAGGCATCGCGCAGCACGCTGGTGCCTGTGATGACGACATCGTCCACGTCCTCTTCGCGGCAGACATCCAGAAACCGCCGCACGGTCGCCAGCGTCCGGTCCATCGCGCTCTGCTGAAGCCGCGCCGAGGCGTAGAACCCCCGCCCAAGCTGTGTTATCTCGGGGATGTCCTCGAGGATGACGTACTCGTTCGACGACGGTCGGACCTCGGCGATAAGCACGAGGCACGAGTTCGTACCGATGTCGATGACGGCATAGCGCGCGGAACGCAGCCAGGGAAGACGCGACGTGCGAGCCATTCTGCCTAACCTACCTTCCGTACCTGCTGTACGTCCGTTGGCGCGTCGGCGCCGTCGTCGGGAGCCATGTCGCCGGCCAGCAGCCCTTCGCCGAACAGCTCAGCCGCGGCCAACTGCACGCGCACCGGCCGGCCCGTGCATCTCGCCAGTAGGTCGGTGCGCTCCGCCGCAACTGACAGCTCCACTGCCGCATCTCCCGCGGCCGCCGCGAGGACGGATATCCGGTCGTCGTCCACCTCGCAGTGCAGCGACCGAATGAGCTGGAACTGCGTCCTGTCGAACGACTCCGCGAGCTGCAGGATTCCCGCGAGCCGGTCGACGATCGCGCGGTCGCGCTTCGCCAACGCCCCGTAACCTGCGTGCTTCTTCCGCGGCCTCTGCGTACGGTGGTAACGCGCGGCGTTCGCCATGATCGCGACCTCACGGGGCGTGAATCCCAGCAGCTCCCCGTGCTCGATGAGATACTGCGAATGCCGGTGGTGCAGTTGCACGCTGATGTGCATCCCGATGTCGTGTAGGTACGCCGCGTATTCCAGCAGATCGCGCTCCGAGGGGTCCCAACCGAAATGCGGCGCGAGCTGATCGAACAGCATCAGGGACAGAACCGCAACGTGGCGACTATGGGATTCCTGCCAGTCGCAGCGTCGCGCCAAGGCGAGGACGCTCCGCCGCCGGACATCCGGGAGCGCCTGTTCCTGGCGCAGCCCGACGCGGTTCTGCTCGACGTAGTCGTACAACACGCCCTCCCGGAGTGCGTATTCGCAGACGAGCACCTCGTCGGCTTCGTACCGTTCGAGGATTGCCTGGTACAGCACCGCGCCTGGGACGATGCTGTAAAGCCGCGGACGGTCCAGACCGCCCATCGCCATGCGCTCCTTCACCGTCGAACGGGCGATCTTGCGGCACACCTCGCGCAGCGATTCGGCCGACACCGCCTGCTGGTGCAGCGAATTCGTGGAGAGAAGCGTGGGCGCGTCGCCGAGGGCAAGGCGGCACAGCTGGTGGATCGTGCCGGACGTGCCGACCACAACGTCGGCGGCGAGGCCCGTTGTCGGTTCGTCCAGCTGCGCCATCTGTTCTGCTGCGTATCGCCGGATCCGACGCAATTCCGACTTCGTCGCGGGGTCTGAGAGCTCGAAGTCCCCTGCGAGACGCAGCGAACCGATCTTCAGGCTGTCCGCGTGCAGCAGCTCTTCGCG
The DNA here is from genome assembly GCA_002687025.1 of Candidatus Poribacteria bacterium. Classification (GTDB taxonomy): domain Bacteria; phylum Poribacteria; class WGA-4E. The sequence continues at coordinate 3,792 of NYZG01000065.1, read as the reverse complement.
AGTGCCCCAGATGAACTCAACGCTGCCGCCGCCGATGTCCACACACAGGAACGGCTTGCCGTGTAGGTGCACGCTCTCGCGCACCGCGAGGTAGATCAGACGCGCTTCCTCGGGCCCGGAGATGACGCGCACATCGATGCCCGTCTGTTTCGCCGCCACCCTGAGGAATTCCACGCCGTTCGGCGCCTCTCGTATAGCGCTGGTCGCCACGGCAAGGACACGCTCCACACGATGCCGCTTGCACAGCGCGAACGCCTTGCGGAAGGCGGCGAGCGCGTCGGTCATGGCACGCGCGGATAGGCGCCCCTGGGCGTCGCGGCCGCGCCCAAGCTGCGCCGTGTCCTTCGTGCTGTCGACAATCGTGATGGTCAGATCGTCACCCACCTCCACGATCACCGTGTGGATGGAGTTCGTCCCCGTGTCGATCGCGGCAAGGCGCACTGAATACCCTCGTTGTTTCGCCTATAGGCCCAGACGGTCGGCTAGCAGGCGTTGGCGACCCGGGTCGGTGAACCGGTCCCACTCACCCCGGAACCGCGACAACGCGCGTTCACGTCGGAGTTCCGTCTTCGCAACGAGCAGCTCTATCGTCACGACCTCGACATCGGAGGGGCCGCCGTCAGCCGCGGTGTTCTGCATACGCCGTTCGATGTAGTCCCGTTGCACGGCGCAGTCGTTCATCTCGCCGAGGCTATCCTGGAGCGCCTTCATGTCGTCGATCACGTCAGCCACGTGATCCGCGAGGATGTCCGCGAGGAATTCCGACACATACCGCAGGTGCTTTCCTGCGATGCGCAGGTCGTGCAGTCTCGCATCGTCACCGTCGGCGAGCGTGCCGGCGTACTCCAGCACCCGACGGACACGTCGCCTGACCATCCTCGGGGCCTCGTCCCGCACCCTCGCTGACGCCCTCGCCCGTTCCACGTCGTGTGATTGCGGATGGATTCCGGCAAGGAGCCCCTCCGTCGCCCGGACGAGGCCGTCGAACCCGTCGCCATCGAGCACATCGAGTGTGCCACGGATCGCCGCCGCGCGGTCGCGCGAGACGCGCTCCATGAGTGTTGGCACGCGCGATGTGAATTCCGCGACCTCCAGGGCTTCGATGAAGACGTCGAGGTCGCGCGCCGCGTTCGTCGCGCGCGCGACCGTCCGCGCTGCGGCTGCTGCTTCCTGCAGGGCTTCCCGCCCGAACACGGGCCTGAAGGCCCGGAATGCCGCTCGGAGCCTTCGCGTCGCGACACGGAACTTGTGCAGGTCCTCGATGTCGGCGTCTTGGCGAACACCGTCTTCGCGCGAGCGGACATCGCCGTACAGCCGGGCGAACACCTTGTACGCCGCGGCCTGCATCGTGTCGCCGCGTCGGATGTAGTAGCGCCTGCCGGTGTCCCGCGCCAACCGCATGGCGCGGGGCAGCACGCCGTCGGCGGCTTCCGCGGCGGCGGCAGCTGAGTTGACGGCCGCTCCCGAGCCGGCGTCTCCTACATACACCCTGAGCCTCGGCCGCGTGTCGTCCACGTACGTCACCCGCGCGTTTGGCGCGCCAGCAGTGTCCAAGGCGTCCGCAATTGCGACGAGAGCGGCCGCTCTGCTGGCGGCCTCACCCATGCGGTCGTCTCCCGACGCTTCGCCCGCCTGGCCCTGCGTGCCCTGGCTCAGGCCTACGGCGCGTGCAACGTCAGCTACGACACCAGGCGCGTACCCCGCGATACCGTGCTGAAGCACCAGCCGTGGACCGTGACCGGGGTCGCTGCCCCCTGCGCCGAGGTCGTGCAGCCATGCCGACGCGCGCACGAGTTCGGCGTCGGACTCGGGCATTTCATGTGCGCTCGATGTCGCCTCGAACAGGTCCATGGCGATGCGCTGCACTCGGTCGGCGTGAGCCACATCTGCCTGGTATAAGCGGAGTAGGCCCTCGGGGTCGGGCGCGGCGCGTCCCAGGGGCCTGGTAGGTTGGGGTTCCGACGTCGATGCGTCGTTCACCGGTCGACTCCGACGGAGATGGTCACCGGGCTACGTCCTGAGCCGTACACGTATGCCGCGCCGCTTCGCCAGGTCCCGCGCGAGGGGCGTCACCACCGCTCCCATCGGAGCGACGAGCTCGGTCGCGCCTTCGGCCAGGTTCGCCACCATCGTCTCGGTCACGAGCACGCCGCGTCCACTCGGAATGTGCACCGTCCCCGACTCGTTCCCGGTGGACACTTGCGCCGAGAGTGCGATGGGCAGGTTCTCGCTGTCGCGCCATTGTACCCCAAGACGCTCGCACGCGGCACGGACCCCGTCGGCAACACGCGCGAGCGTCGAACCCGCCGGCACATCGAAGCCGCGACCCGGGCTGGCCAGGACCGGCACGCCTCCCGCCAGCGCCTCCCACAGCCACTCGGGGGCGATATCATCGAGTATGCCCGTGGCGAGCTTCGCGGCGTCGCCGAGGGACAGTCCGGGCGCAACGACGGCGCGCACCCCCGAGGGCAGCTCATTCCCGCCGGTGGAGCCGCAGACGACGTCAGCGGGCAGCGCGGCCGCCAACGCCCGGACGGACGCGGGCGTCCTGGCCGAGACGCCCACACGCGCAACGTGGTGGCCGCGTTCGACCGCCTCCCCTACGGCTCGGAGCGCCGCATCTCCCGCGCTGGCCGACAGCACGACCGCAACGGCCGAGGCATGCGCGGGCGCTGGCCCGGCGGGCTCCGCCAAGCGCTGCAGGACCTCGCGCACGACTTGCTCCATTACCGATGCCAGGTCCGTTTCCGACATGTCGTCCTTCCGCCGGGGTGGCCTCGCTAGCAGACGGTGATCTCGACGCCCTCTCCGCCGCGCAGCCCCGCGGCGTTGGCGTCGTCGGTGTCCAGATGCATCTGCGCCACCACCTTCGGATGCACCCTCACCCGCACGAGCTCAAGGGTGAGAGCGCGAGAGCCCCCCACATGCACGCTGACATCCTGTCCGTCCCCGACGCCGTAGTAAGCGGCCTCGGTCGGGTTGAGGTGAAGGTGACGTGTGGGGCAGATGGCCGCGCGCACTCGGATCGACCCAAGCGGGCCTATCACCGTCACGGCCTCCGCATCGTCCAGGTCGCCGGAGGTCCGAATCGGCGCGTCCAGGCCGAGGTACACGCAGTCCGTCCGCGACAGTTCGATCTGCGTATACGCGCGCACAGGCCCGAGGATGCGCACGCCGTCGATCGCCCGCATGCGTGGGCCGACGACCGCGACCGTCTCCCGCGCCGCGAATTCGCCCGGCTGGTACAGCTGTGCGTGGACGCCAAGGTGATGACTGGAGCCGAACAGCTCCTCGAGGTGCTCCTGCGTTACGTGCGCATGCCGCGCCGAGATGCCGACCGGAATGAGCCGCATACCGGCCGTTGTGCGACACGCCCGGGCCTCGTCGGCGTACGAGCGGTACGGGCTTCGGTCAGGTTCGGAGGCGTTGATCGACGGCGACTGGAGCTCACTCAGGACACGGGCGGCGATAAGCTGTGCCAGCTCGTTGTCGGCCATGGAGTCGTCCGGGCCAGGTGTCTCGGCCGGTCGTCACGAGAACGCCCTTACTATACCATCCGCCCGGTCCTCTCTCAAGGGCTTGCCGCGCTTCGCCACGGCTGTTTCATGGAGCACAAGGGCTCGGACTCTGTGCCCGAACGCGGGCCGATGCCGACGCCAGCAGCTGTCACTCGGAGACGAAGGCGAGGAGATGACCTGCCCGAGGCCTAGTGCTCCACCACGGTAGTTCTGCGAATGCCCTTGTACCGCGCGGGGTTCTGGTCCAGCCTACTGGCGGATAGGACGAGGCTTT
>NYZG01000064.1 GCA_002687025.1 Candidatus Poribacteria bacterium | reverse complement strand
TCGGTCTCGACCGCGGCGGCGGCCTCGTCGGCGATGGTGTTCCCCGTGACGGTCATCGCCTGGCCACGTAGGTAGCTGCCGTCCAGCAGACGCTTCGCCACGAGCGGCACGCCGCCCGCGCGGTACATGTCGTGCGCGACGTACTTGCCGCCCGGCTTGAGGTCCGCCAGGAGCGGCGTAGACGCGCTGATCCGGTCGAAGTCGTCGATGGAAAGGGCAACGCCCATCTCGCGGGCGATAGCCAGGATGTGCAGGACGCCGTTGGTGGATCCGCCCGTCATGGCCACTGACGCGATGGCGTTCTCGAGCGCGTCGCGCGTTATGATGGCTTCTGGCCGCAGGTCCCGCTCCAGGATGTCCATCACCAGCTTGCCGACCTGGAAGGCCACCTCGTCCTTCCGTGGGTCCATGGCGGGGACGCTCGCGGATCCCATGGGTGACATGCCCAGGATCTCGACGGCCGTCGCCATGGTGTTCGCGGTGAACTGCCCGCCGCAGGCTCCGGCGGCCGGACACGCGACCTGTTCCAGCTCGATGAGGTCGGTCTCGGACATCTTGCCCGCCGCATGGGCGCCGACCGCCTCGAACACGTCCTGGATCGTCACGTCGGCGCCCTGGAAGCTTCCGGGGGCGATGGACCCGCCGTACAGCATCACTGAGGGCAGGTTCAGCCGCGCGAGCGCCATCACCGTGGCGGGGATGGTCTTGTCGCAGCCCGAGAGCGCCACGACGGCATCCAACGAGTGGCCACGCACCGTCAGTTCTATGGAGTCCGCGATCACCTCGCGGCTCACCAGCGAGGCTTTCATGCCTTCGGTGCCCATCGAGATGCCGTCAGAGATGACGATGGTGTTGAACTCCAGGGGCGTGCCACCGGCGGCGCGCACGCCCGCCTTGACCCTGGCCGCTAGCCTGCGCAGGTGCAGGTTGCAGGGGCCGAGTTCGGTCCACGTATTCGCGATGCCCACGAGAGGACGCGACAGGTCGGTGTCGGTCAATCCGACGGCGTGCAGCATGGCGCGCGCCGGCGCGCGATTGGGTCTTTCGGTGACGTTGCGCGACTCTTGCTTTGCGTCAGGCATCGCTGTCCTTCGCTCCTACACGAGACGACTACAGGTAACGTTCCAGCAGCGCTTTGGTCTTCAGCACGCCTTCGTGATCGCTTCCCGCTCCCTCGAATTCAATGCCGAAGGGCCCGTCGTAGGCGGCGTCCTTCATGATGCGCACGCAGCGCCCGATGTCGATGTTCACGTCCTCGCCGTCCTCGCCGAATTCGTGCGTCTTGGCGTGCACGGCGATGGCGTACGGGGCGAGCTTCTCCATGGCTTCGTAGCGGATGTCAGGGGCGACGTTGCCGAAGTCGGGCAGCGTCCCGATGTTGTCGGCGACATCGTCCATGATGCGTACGACGTTGTCGGGGTCGGCGGACAGGCCGCCGTGATTCTCGATCATGATGGCTACGCCGTGCGGCTTGCCAAGCTCTGCGAGCTTCGCGAACGACTCGGTGCAGCGGGGCAAGACCTCCGCATCGGCGCCGCCCTGCCCTCCGGTGTTCGCCCTCACGGCGTTGCATCCAAGAACGGCCGCGACTGGGAACCACCGCGCGTGGGCCTCAACCGCCTGCGCGCGCGTCGCGGTGTCCTCCGAGCTGAGGTCTCCCTGCCCGTCGATCGCGATGTTGAGCATGGTCACGCCCTCCCCGTCCGCGATCGCGCGCAGTTCGGCGATGTACGCGTCTTCCAGTGACGCGAAGAACGGGGAGTTGAGCTCGACCGTGTCGATAGCGAATTCTGAGCGGGACAGGCGCGCGAAGTCGGTGAGCAGTAGACGCTCGCCGTCCTGTCGAAGGAAGCGTCGGTGGATACTCCACCCGGCGAGGGATATCGATGCCATCTCGTGTACGCCTTTCATGTGCGGCGATTTACGACGCTCGCCGCCGCGCGTGCTTCTTCACCAGCCACGTCACTGCGTCGACGACATCCTCTGTGTCCTGTTCGTCCATGCCGGGCCACAGCGGCAGGCTGACGACGCGCGAGTAGGCGGACTCGGCGTTGGGGAAATCCCCCTCGCGCACGCCACATGTCCGCTGGTAGTGCGTGAACAGGTGCAGCGGGATGTAGTGGACGATGGCGCTGATGTTCAGGTCGTTCAGCGCCAGAATGAAGTCGTCGCGATCTATGTCCAACGCCTCGGCGTTCAGGCGCAGGATGTACAGATGCCAGGCGTGGGACCCGGACGACGGTACCGCCGGCGTCTCGACTTCGGGAAGATCGGCGAAAGCCTCGCTGTACCGCATGGCAATCCGCTCGCGGATCGGCATCTGCCCGGGCAGCTTGTCCAACTGCGCCAGGCCGACCGCCGCAGCGACGTCGGTCATGTTGCACTTGTGGCCCTGTGCGACGACATCATATGCCCACGGCTTGCGCGTCTCCTGCCGAGCCCACGTGTCGCGGCTCATGGCGTGGTAGCGGATGCCTTTGACACCTTCGGCTAGGGCGGCATCGTTGGTCGTCACCATCCCGCCCTCGATCGTCGTCATGTGCTTCGTGGGATAGAAGCTGAAGGCCGTCGCGCCACCCACGGATCCGACCCTTGCGCCACCGGTGCGCGCCATCAGGGCGTGCGCCGCGTCGTCGAGCAGCAAGGCGCCATGCCGGTCGGCCACGTCGCGCATTCCCGCCATGTCACAGGGGTGACCGGCGATGTGGACCGGGACAATGGCCTTCGTGTCTGGCGTGAGCGCAGCTTCCACCGCTTCAGGGCGGATGTTGAGCGTCGCGGCGTCTATGTCCACGAACTTCACATCCGCGCCGGTGCGCATGGCCGCCTCGGCGGACGCCGTGAACGTGTACGGCGTCGTGATGACCGTCGCGCCAGCGTGGACGCCTCCCGCAACTAGCGTAAGGTTCAACGCGGCCGTGCACGAATTCAGGGCGACGGCGTGTTCGCAGCCGATCAGCGATGCGAACCGTTCCTCGAGCTCCGCCACGCGGGCGCCCATCCCCAGCCATCCCGAGCGCAGAGCAGCCGCTGCTGCCTCGACCTCGTCTTCATCGATCCACGGCGCGTACAGCTGGAGCTTGGTGGAACGACGCGGCGGCGGGGTCATGTGTGGGCGCGCCTTTGAGAGGGTGGCGGGGCCCGGTAATTGTGGCACACGGGGCGTCCGACGGCAATCGGCTGCGCTTGCGCGTCGCGCCTCGAGCGGCGACCATCCAGTCAGGGGCGACGGCGCAAGGGCCGCGGCCGGCATCGGAACAGGATATGGAGGATGCGGCATGGCCGCACAGCTGGAGCATGCGAACGTCGCCGTCGGAGACCTGGCCGAGGCGATCCGATTCTTCCAAGCCGCCTTCCCGGACTTCGTCGTCCGCGGGCGAGGCACGGCCGACCATGGCGACTGGCAGTCGGAGTGGGTACACGTCGGCACAGACGCGACCTACGTCTGCCTTAACGCCGACAACAGAACGGTCGGAGACCGCGAGAGCGGCCACCGAGGGTACGGCGTGAACCACCTCGGCTTCGTCGTCGATGACGCGCAGGCCGTGTACGACCGTCTTGCCAACGCGGGCTACAAGGAGGGGTTCCAGCCCGGGGAGCACCCTCACCGTCGTCGGGTGTACTTCCTCGATGGTGACGGCAACGAGTACGAGTTCGTGGAGTACTTCTCGGAGGACCCGACGGAGCGCAACAGCTACGACTGACCGCTCTCGCCATCGGCTTGGGTAGTCAGGCCGGGCAGCTCTGCCGCCGCGCGGTCAAGGCGGGCAAGCACGGCGTCCTTACCGAGCAGCTCCAGCACGTCGAACAGGCTCGGGCCCACCATCTTGCCGGTTACGGCGACGCGGATAGGCTGCAGCACGCTGATTACCTTCTCTCCGCGGTGCTCGATCCACTCGCGCGTCGCTTCCTCGATCGTGGCGAGGTCGAACGGGTCGATGGCGGCGATCGTCTGCCTGACATCTGTCACGACCGACAGCGCCTCGGGTCCCTTGAACCACTTCTTCAGCGCGGCCGGGTCGAAGTCGTACGCATCGTCGGGTGTGAAGAAGTACCCGGCGTACGTCACGATGTCGGCGTACGTGTGCAGCCTGTCGCCGACCGCGTCGACGATGCGCTCCAGCTTGTCCCTCGGGACATCGTCGATCTCGTGACCTGCGCGCCGGAGGAAGGGCCCGGCGCCGTCCGTGCGCTGGGCGACGGTCTTCTCGCCGACGTAGTGGCCGTTGAGCCACGTGAGCTTCTTCGGGTCGAACCGGCTCGGGCTCTTCCCGACACGGTCCAGCGTGAACTGGTCCACTAGCTCCTGGACCGAGAAGATCTCCTGCTCGCCCTCACCGGACCATGCGAGCCGCGCCAGGTAGTTGACCATCGCCTCGGGCAGGAAACCCATGTCCCGGTAGTCCTCGACACCCACGGCGCCATCCCGCTTGCTCAGCTTGCGTCCTTGGAGGTTGTGTACCATCGGGCTGTGCGCGAAGGCGGGCGGCGTCCACCCCAGCGCCTCGCAGAACAGGATCTGACGGGGCGTGTTCGACATGTGGTCCTGACCGCGGATCACGTGCGTTATTCCCATGTCCGCGTCGTCGACCGGCGACGTGAAGTTGTAGAGCGGCCCGAAGTTCGGCTTCATGAAGATGAAGTCGTCGAGTGTGTCCGCCTCGACGGCGACGTCACCGAGGATGAGATCGTTCACAACGATGCGGCCGGCGCGGTCCACCAGGAGACGAACCGTCTTCGTCCTGCCCTCGGCCTCGAAGTGCTCTCGCTGGTCCTGTGACAGCTCGCGGCATCGGCCGTCGTACCGGTACGGTCGCTTCTCGCGGACGGCGTGCTCCCGCTTTGCTTGTAGCTCTTCGCGCGTGCAGTAGCAGTAGTAGGCCTTGCCGGTATCGAGCAGCTGCCGCGCGCACTCCTGGTGGCGCTCGAGTCTCTGCGCCTGGAAGTACGGCCCGCGGTCGCCCCCGACGCCAGGGCCTTCATCCCAGGTTAGCCCCAGCCACTCAAGGCTTCCGAAGATAGACCGCATGGATTCTTCGGTCGACCGCTGGTCGTCCGTGTCGTCGACACGGAGGATGTACGTGCCGCCCTGGCCCCTGGCGAACAGCCAGTTGAACAGCGCCGTGCGGGCGCTTCCAAGGTGCAAGTAGCCGGTGGGGGACGGGGCAAATCTGACGCGTACAGAGTCCACGGTTTCTCCTGCCATGACACGGCGTTGCGCGATGCCTGAGACGCGTCGCTATGATGCCCTAGAGACGCTGAGGCTGGGAAGCCGTGCGAGGGAGCGCGCGGCGGCGGCGGTCTCCCGGCATTCCCGCGCTCGTGGCGGGGATGGTGGGCACAGGTGGAAAGGGACGCAGCGGAAGCGGCCGCGGCGGCCGACGCAGGCGGCGCCCTGGCTATGCCCTGCGCACATACGTCAGTGACTCCCGCCCGAACCAGATCGGATCGACGTCGAAGTCGCGGAAGAACGGCCCCTCGTCACAGACGTTGCCGGCGAGCAGCATGTCCAACTGGTCGGTCGTCAGCGGCAGAGATGAACGGACGACGGGCAGGCTGAGCAACAGCCGGATCAGGGCCGCGGGCAGGACGACCTTGCGGCGCGGCCTTCTGGCGCCGCTGGCCGCAGCCAATACGTCGAGCATCTCGCCCCAACGGAAGCGGTCGCGGCCGCCGACCTCATATGTCGTGTTCGCATGGCCGTCGCCGTCCACCGCCTGCGCCATGGCTGTCGCGACGTTCTCAACGGCCACGGGCTGCAGTTCGATCCCTGACCCAGTGGCAGCCAAGTTGCGCTGCGCGGACGACCTCGACCCGCTGAGCCCGGCAGCCAGCTCCGCAACTGTGGGGAGCCCGTCCTTGAAGAGAGGGAGTGGGGCCAGAGGTACGCGCAGCAAGCTGCCGGCAAGCTGCGATGCGAATTCGGGCTGCCCAGGTCTCGGCCGGCCGAAGATGACAGACGGGCGGAAGATGACGTGTTCCATCCCGCTTGCCCGCAGATGCTCCTCCGCTTCGTACTTTGTCCACTGGTACGCCGAGACGGCGTCTTCACGCGGCTTGGCGCCGTTCGCGCTCATCAGAACGAAGCGCTGGACGCCGGCCGTCGTGGCGGCGTCGACGACGTTGCGCGCGCCATCGAGGTGGACGCGCTCGAATGTGGCTCGGGCGCCTACGTCTTCGCGAATGATCCCGACGAGGTGCACGACTGCCTCGCAGCCGTCGAGCAGTCCCACCAGGCTATCGCCATCGGTCACATCGCCTGGCGCTATCTCGACGGCGTCGGAAGCTGTCGCGAGGGGCTTCTCGCTGCCCGCGCGGAGGAGAACGCGCACATCGTGGCCTGCGTCGAGTAGCGCTCGCAGGACGTACGAGCCAACGAAGCCCGTCGACCCGGTGAGAAAGACCTTCATTCGCGGCTCCCTGGACGTGCGCCTCGCGGTCCAATACCCAGGGGCGCTCAGCCGCTCCCGCAGTGCAACGTTGTCGAGCCCACGGCCACGGTAGCAAGCGGCGTGCCCACCCGCAACTTGGCAGCCTCCGCCGAGCACGACGACGCGCCCCGCAGTTGGTGTGCCGCGAGGCGCGAGGTCAGGCCGACGACGCTATTCCGAGCCGGCGTAGCGTTTGCGGAACTCCTCGGCCGCGGCGTCACGCGCGGCCTTGTCCTCGACAGAGACCTTCCCCTGTATCCAGAGGTGTTCGTCCCGCGCCATGATCTCGTCGAGCATGGCCTGGGACGCCGCGGCCCCGGAGGCGTTGCCGCCGTCGTGGCCGTGCTCGATGGCCTCGCGTACCTCAGGCAGGAATTCCATGTAGAATCGGTCAGCCACTTCGTACATGCCATGCCACTGGGTGTAGTCCGGCCCCATCATGGAGGCGCCCATTCTGGCCCGTCGCCCTTCGTGGTGCCACAGGTAGAAGTACGTCCACTCGATCTTGTCGTCGAAGGCGATGTCCGCAGTGATCAAGCCGTTAGCCTTGAGGCCCTTGATGAGGTCAGTGGCCGGCTCGCCGAACTTGTAGTTGTAGAGGCCTACGAGGTCGTCGTACTGCTCGTAGAAGCTCTCGACGTACTGCTGCGAGTGGCACTGCACGCAGACGTCCTTCATGTTGGAGCGGCGTTCCTGCCACGGCATGACCTGCTTGCCCTGCTTCAGCGCAACGGCGTCCACCTTCTCGGAGATGGGCGGCCGTAGCGTCCAGGAGATACGCTCGCCAACGTCATGCGTGACGGGCTGGTTCGGGGTGGCGCTCATGTGGCACGTCGCGCACGTCGCGGCCGCGACGTAGTCCTCGCCCACGATCCACGGGTGCGCGTCCAGGTTCATCTCGTCCTTGTGCGCGATGAAGTTGATGCCGTGCTTGGACTCGCGGTAGATCTCATACTGGGGGTGATCGGGTCCCAGGTGGCACTTGCCGCAGTCGTCGGGCTCGCGCGCCTGCGCGGCGGAGAAGTAGTGCCGGTTGTGGCATGCGGCGCAGGATCCCAACGAGCCGTCAGGATTGAGACGCCCGATGCCAGTGTTGGGCCAGGTGTCGGAGTCCAGCACCAGCACGCCGGAGTCGCGGTAGACCTTGTTCCCGCTGTCGTCCAGCAGTGGTTTGACTGCCGACCCGTGACACTGCTTACAGCCACTGACGGCTGCGGGCGACTCCAGGCGCTTCCCGTGCACCACGGGCATGTGCCCTTCGACGACCTCGGCGAGCACGTTGTCGAGGGATCCCAGGATCTTCCCGGCCTGCGCGTGGTGGCTGCGCTGGAACTGGTCGAATTCGTTCGGGTGGCACTGGGCGCAATCGCCTGGGGAGACGACCGTCGCGATGGTCTGCTTGTAGTGCACGAACGCGTCCATGTCCGCGGCGTCGGCGCGGTGACACTCGAGACAGCCAACGCCGCGCTTCGCGTGCGTGCTGGCCCGCCACTGTTCGGCGACCGTGCGCGCGTTGCTCTGCTGCTCGTGGCAACTGATGCACTTCTCGTTTTCACGGGACACAACGATGTGTGGCTTCGCGTCGGGGATGCGACGCATGCTCTCCACGTACCCAACGACGACGAACGCGCCCAATAAGATGAAGCCAAGGACGGCGATCACGACTTGCTTGAATTTGACGGATTCCATGTGGCGGCGCCATCCTCCGTTTGTCGCGTCGACTAGACGAACGCTTCCCAAACCGTGAACACGATGAGAGTCAGAACGCCTACCACGCCGATCCACATGGCAACGCCCTTGCCAGGGAACAAGCGCTCCAGAAGGCGGTCGATGAACGGCCAAAACAGGAATACACCCACGAATGCCATGGCGCCGAGAACGCCGACCTCGAAGGAGGTGAGTTTCAGCCAACGGAACATCGGGAAGAAGTACCACTCGGGCTTGATATGCTCGGGCGTGACGTTCGGATTGGCGGGATCGCCCAACGATGCGGGGGCGATTAGCGCCAGGACCGTGAGCAGGATGGTCAGCGCCAAGCCGAGGACCAACTCGGTCATGAGGTGGTTCGGGAAGAACGGGAACGTCTTGCCGCGGTCGGCTTCGTGTTCGCCGTCTGGTATGGCCACGCCGTGCAGGCGGATTTGGAGCAGATGGAGTCCGAGGAGCCCGACGACCGCCGTCGGCAGCACCCCGATGTGAATCACGAACATCCGCGTGAGGGTGTTGGATGAGATGTCAGCCCCTCCGCGGAGGAACCGCGCCATGTATGGCCCAACTATGGGCGTGGCTTCGGCAATGTTGGCGCCGACGACGGTCGCCCAGTAGGACAGCTGCTCGTAGACGAGGGAGTAGCCGCTGAACCCGAACGTGAAGAGCGTGATGAGGATGGCGACGCCAAACATCCAGTTCAGCTCGCGCGGCTTGCGATAGGCGCGCGTGAAGAACACGCGCAGGATGTGGAGAAGCACCGCCAGCACCATGAGGTTCGCCGCCCAATGGTGCACGCTCCGAATGAACCACCCGAAGCGGAGCTCGTTCGTTATCCGTGACACGGATTCGTAGGCCACGTCCGGGCTTGGGCGGTAGTAGAACGTGAGACTGATGCCGGTGGCGGCGAGCACGATGAATAGGTAAAGCGGCGTCCCGCCGAGTGCGTACCACCACCGCTTAAGATGGTTGGGTATCGGCTCTGACGAGAACTCCTTCAGGACTTCGCCGTCGATGGGGAACGCATCGCGCAGCCATCGAGCCGCTGGGTGCTGGTCGGCCATGCTCGGCGCCTCACACTTCCATGATTACGAAGATGGATTCGCCTTGCTGCGCGACCTCGTACCGGTTCAGAGGCCGCGGCGGCGGGCCGGAGAGAACCTGACCGTCGGCAGCGAACGTCGCGTCATGGCAGGGGCAGTGGAATGTGTTGTGCTCCGCCTGCCAGAGCGCTCGGCACCCAAGATGCGTGCAGGTGGTCGAGATCGCCCGGAAGCCGTCGGACGCCTCGATGAGTACGGCCTCGCGTCCCTGCACGTCCCGGAAGGTCTTCTGTCCCTCGCGACGCAACGTCGCCACATCGGTCACGTACACGCGCTGGCGCAGAATGTCTCGCTGACGGGGGTACACGAACCTCAGCACATAGACGGCGGCCGTGCCGTACGACGCGACTAGGCTTCCGAGCATCACCAGCAGGCCGAGGAACCCCCGGCGCGTTGGTTTGGGCGCGGTCACGGTCTCCATAGCGGCTCCCGACGTGCCTGTTGATACCCGCGACGCGACCCAGCGCCGCGCGTCTATTGGCTCCCGACTGCTCGACGCTACTTGGCCAGCGTGTTCAGCTTGCCTCCCGCGATGACTACCTCGACCTCCCCGGCCGTGAGGTCGTGACGGACGACGAACTCGGCGGCGCGAGACGGGCTGCTGACCGTTACGGTATCGCCCGCTCGCAACTGGTCGGGGAGGTCGTCGATTGTGAGTTCCTCGCCGTCCAGGATAGCGTCGTAGTCGGCGTCGTCGGTGAACAGAAGAGGGGCGATGCCGAAGTTGACGAGGTTCGCGAAGTGGATTCGCTCGAAGGACATGGCGATCTTGACCTTGATCCCGAGGTACATCGGGCATATGGCGGCGTGCTCGCGGGAGGACCCCTGGCCGTAACTCTCGCCGCCCACGACGACACCGTGCCCGCCAGCATCCCGCCACTCCGCCGCGCGTTCGGCGAACGTCGGGGCGGACGCCGTGTTGAAGGCCGTGAACACGGCTTCGGAGTATCTGGGTATGTTGGAGCGGAACTTGAGGAACGGGCCGGCCGGCATGATGTGATCGGTCGTGATCTTGTCGCCCGCCTTCAGCAGCACCTTCCCGCGGATGGTCGCGGGTAGGGCGTCGTTCGACGGCGGGTCGCCGATCGTCGGCCCGCGTTCGATTTCCATGCCGTCCGATGACGCCGCCGGGGGGATTATCATCGCGTCGTCAATGTGGAACTTCTCGGGCCACGCGAACGCCGGGTACTCCACGCCAAGGACGGAGGGGATGTCGCGGGGGTCGATGAGCTTGCCGGTCAACGCGGCGGCGACCGCGGTTTCCGGGCTGGCGAGGTACACCTTGTCCGCGGGCGTGCCTGATCGGCCCATGAAGTTGCGGTTGAACGTGCGCACGCTGACGCGGTCGTTGCCGGGCGACATCCCCTGCCCAATGCACGGCCCGCACCCGGATTCGAGGATCCGGCATCCCGCAGAGATGAACGTCTGGAGCGCCCCGTGCGCGGCGATCATCTCGAATACCTGACGCGAGCCAGGCGCGATGCCTACGTGAACGCCCGGATGGACCGTGCGTCCCTCCAACACGCCCGCCACGACCATCAGGTCACGGAACGAGCTGTTGGTGCACGACCCGACCAGTACCTGGTGCACGTCGATGCCGGCGACGTCACTCACCGACACGACGCTGTCAGGACTGGACGGGGCAGCGGCTAGGGGCTCCAGCTCTCCCAAATCGATGTCGATGAGGCGGTCGTATTCAGCTCCCTCGTCCGCTGCGAGGGGCTGCCACACGTCCTCGCGGCCCTGCGCGCGCAGGTAGTCACGCGTTCGGTCGTCGGACGGGAAGATGGATGTGGTGACGCCGACTTCGGCGCCCATGTTCGTGATGGTCGAACGCTCCGGCACACTCAGCGAATCGACGCCGGGGCCGAAGTATTCGAGTACGTGCCCAACGTTGCCTTTCGTGCTGAGGATCTGTAGGACGCGCAGTATCACGTCCTTGGCCGCGACCCACGGGCCTAGCGCGCCGGTCAGTCGGACGCCGATGACGCGTGGACAGTCCACGACGAATGGCTGGCCGCCCATTGCCAGGGCCACATCAAGGCCGCCCACGCCGATGGCCATGGCGCCCATGCCGCCACTGGTCGGCGTGTGTGAATCGGCGCCGAGAAGGACCGCGCCCGGCCGGGAGAAGCGCTCGAGGTGCACCTGGTGGCAGATTCCGTTGCCCGCACGGGAGTAGAACACGCCAGCACGGGCGGCAATGGACTGCAAGTAGAGATGGTCGTTGTGGTTCTCGGGCCCGAACTGGCTCATGTTGTGGTCGACGTACGATACGGACAGTTCGGTTTCCACACGGTCCAGCCCGAGGGCCTCGAATTCGAGGTAGGTCATCGTGCCGGTGGCATCTTGCGTCAGCGTCTGGTCAACCTTGATACCCACGCGCGCGCCAGGGACGGCCTCGCCAGACACGAGATGGTCGGAGACGATCTTCTCAACCAGGTTCATCGAGGTGGGGTCCTTCTGTGCGGCGCCGCCAGCGCGCGCCGTGCGCGTTGGCCCTGCCCCCACCAACCAATAGCCGACATGCGCCGTGGATCAAGGGGCAAGGCGTCTGTTGATGCCTGCCCTTAACTGTAGCACGGCGTCATATCGGCTCGTCGGCGCAGTGTTGGTTCTGGTCGGCGAGCCTTCAGTCGGCGGCGCGCGAGGCGCGCCAACCCAACACCGCGTTCGTCGCCTCAATCACGGGCGCCGTCCAGATCCTTCCCGCGTGCTCGCCGAGGTGAGCGCATAGTTCGCGGAAATCACCCTCTGCCACGGAAAGATGCCCGGTACCGACGCCGTGGAAGGTGAGGATGGCCCACGTGCCCGCCGACGCCGCCTTCTCCACGAGACCTATCATCTCGCTTCCAGACATCCGCTCGCACGGGAAGGACCACAGGTAGCTCAGGTCCACGAGGCCGGGCTGGTTCGCGCTCTCGCCCCGACCCCTCCCGGCCTTGAAGTGGCGCGCCACGACTGGCACATAGCTTTCCTGCGTCGACCCCTCGCCGACGAAGCACTGGTAGCAGGGGTAGCAGAACGTGCATTCTCCCTGCTCGGGCACGCCCTCGGCGAGGCGTGCGGCGCAGTCGAGGATGTCGGCCTCGATGGCCGCGAGCGTCGCGCCCTCAAGTCCGCGCTGCCCATGCCATCCGAAGTTGCGTGAGCAGATGTGCTGCACCGTGTGGTTGCCGATCTCGTGTCCGCGTGCGTGCGCCTCGCGCCACGGTTTCAGCCATTCTACGTAGTCGTCCCGGGGGTTGACGTAGAACGTGCCGCGTAGGTCGTAACCTTCCATGGCGGGTATCGCGGTGGCTAGCTGCGACGGATGGCCGTCGTCGAAGGTTAGGGACACGCAACCGGCTCGGCCATTGGGCCAAGGCGTAGTCTCGGACATTGCTTGGTTCTCCTTCGGCGCGATTATCGTGGACGGAATGGGCCCGGACAACGGCGTGGGGAGGCGTGATCTTGGTCGCCTGGAGGCACGTCGCGTGGGGGATGGGTGGGCCCGCATGCGTGTCGACGCGTCCCGCTGCTATGATTACCGGCGTCACGCACGCGTCGACGTTGGACCCGCCGCCCTTGGAGGAGGCCCGCATGATTCAGGAAGCGATACAAGGCCTCGTAGACGGACGCGACCTGACGCAGGCCCAGGCGACATCCACCATGGGACAGATCATGGCGGGCGACGCGACACCGGCGCAGATAGGGTCGTTCGTGACCGCCCTCCGCATGAAGGGCGAGACGGTCGACGAGGTGACCGGCCTCGCGTCTGCGATGCGGGACCACGCGACGCCCATCGCAGTAACGCGCTCGCCGATCGTCGACACGTGTGGCACGGGCGGCGATGGGTCACACACGTTCAACATCTCCACTGCCGCGGCATTCGTGGTGTCGGGCGCGGGGGTCGCCGTCGCCAAGCACGGGAACCGCGCGGCGTCCAGCCAGTGCGGCAGCGCGGACGTGCTCCGCGAGCTTGGGGTCAACGTGGACGCCGATCCCGCGGTGGTCGGGAGATGTGTCGACGATGTGGGGATCGGCTTCCTGTTCGCCGTCCGGCTGCACGGCGCGATGAAGCACGCCATCGGCCCGCGCCGCGAGATCGGCATCCGCACGGCGTTCAACATCCTCGGGCCATTGACGAACCCCGCAGGGGCTCGACACCAACTCATCGGCGTGTTCGACAGCGCTTGGACGGAGCGCGTCGCCGGCGCGTTGGGTCGGCTGGGCAGTGAAAGGGCGCTGGTCGTCCACGGATCGGACGGGCTGGACGAGATAACGCTGACGGGCGCCACGCGCGTGAGCGAGCTTCGCGACGGCGGGGTGCACACGTATGAGCTACACCCGGGCGATCTGGGATTCGACCTGGCTCCCGCGGAAACGCTCAAGGGCGGCGACGCTAGCCGGAACGCGGCAATACTCAGGGGAGTGTTGAGCGGGGCCGATGGGCCGCGGCGTGACATCGTCCTGCTCAACGCCGCCGCCGCGCTCGTGGCCGTCGGCGCGGCCGGCGACATGGCGACGGGCGTCGCGGCCGCGTCGGAATCGATCGACGCGGGGAACGCGAGGGCGCGTCTCGACGAACTGATCCGCGTCTCCAACTCACCGGAGTGACACACGCGAGAGAGGCAGCATGGCGCCCGCGGACATCCTGACCCGAATCGTCGCGCACAAGCGTGAGGAGCTGGCCGCTGACCGGGCGTCGGCGCCCCTGCCCGAGGTGCAACGTCGCGCGCGCGACGCATCGCCGCCGCGCGACTTCGCCAACGCTGTGAGGGGCTCGGGCGACGTGCGGCTGATCGCCGAGATCAAGAAGGCGTCTCCCAGCAAGGGCGTCATCCAGCCGGACTTCGACCATCGCCGCACCGCGGCGGAGTACGCCGAGGCTGGGGTTGACGCCATTTCTGTCCTGACAGACAGACGGTTCTTCCAGGGCGCGCTCAGCTATATCGAGGACGTGCGGCAGGTGGCTCCCGTGCCAGTCCTGCGCAAGGATTTCACGCTGGACGCGTACCACGTATGGCAGGCCAGAGCTGCGGGCGCGGACGCCATCCTCCTTATCGTCGCGCTACTGACCGACGAGGAGCTCCGGGCGTTTTCATCGCTGGCGGGGGAGCTCGGCATGGCATGCCTCGTGGAGACGCACGACGCGGTGGAGATGTCGCGCGCGTGCGCCATGCAAGCGCCGGTAATCGGCATCAACAACCGCGACCTGCGCACTTTCGAGACGTCACTGGACACGACGTTCGCGCTGCGCGCTCTGGCGCCCTCCGACGCCACCCTCGTCAGTGAAAGCGGCATACACGACCGTGCCGACGTGCGTCGATTGCGCGAGGGTGGCATCGACGCCATGCTCGTCGGCGAGGCGCTCATGGCCAGCGCGTCAACGGTCGCGAAGATCCACGATTTGCGCGCACGCTAACCGCCCCCTGCATGTCCCGGCCCGGTCTTCAGCGCAACGACCCGGTCATGTCCGCGCGTATGAGTAACATGGGTTCACCTTGCGCGGCCGCGCGGATACCATCTGGGCGTACGCACCGCGTCAATCGAGGGGGCGACAACATGTACGCTTCGAGCGCGCAGAACGGCGTCAGGGACCGCCTACGACTGTTCTCGGGTCGTGCCAACCCAGGCCTCGCGAAGGAGATCGCCGACCGGCTAGGCGTGTCCCTCGGGAAGCTCCATGTGCGCCAATTCCCCGACACCGAGACGAAGGTGCAGATTGAGGAGAGCGTCCGCGAAGCTGACATATTCATCGTGCAGCCGACATGCCCGCCCGTGAACGAGAACCTCATGGAGTTGCTCGTGAGCCTTGACGCGTTCCAGCGCGCCTCGGCTGGCTCCGTGACGGCGGTGATTCCGTACTACGGATACGCCAAGCAGGACCGCAAGTCGACAGGACGCGAGCCGATCAGCGCGCGGCTGGTAGCCGACCTCCTCACGAAGGCCGGGGCGGATCGCGTGATCTCCGTGGATCTCCACGTCGCGCAGATCCAAGGGTTCTTCGCGATCCCGATGGACCACCTCACTGCGCTGACAACGATCGCGGGCTACCTCCAGACGAAGGACCTGAGCGACGCCGTCCTCGTCTCGCCGGATGTCGGCCGCGTCAAGCTCGCCGAGAAGTACAGCGAGCTGCTGGACCTCCCGATCGTCCTGATGCACAAACGACGCGCGGGCGGGAGCGGGACGCCCGAGGTGGTGGGCATCGTCGGCGATGTGGAGGGCAAGACGCCGATCATCGTCGACGACATGATCTCCACCGGGGGCACCATCCGAAACTCCGCGGAGGCGCTCATGGAGGCCGGCTCGAAGCCGTGCTACATCGCCGCGACGCACGGCGTGCTCATCGGCGAGGCGATGACGCGTCTGGCCGCCGACAGCATCCGTGAAGTGATCGTGACGAACACCGTCCCCGTGTCAGCGGAGAAGCTGGCGGCCCTGCCGACACTGCGCGTCCTGTCGATCGCGGATTTGCTGTCCGATGTCATCGGGCGCATTCACCGCGGCGACTCGGTGAGTGAGGTGTTCAACCGGGGCACGGAGCAGCAGATCCACATCCCCGTCTAGGTCACAGTGGCGGGAGCGGCGTGGCTCAGGAGCGCCGCTCCAGCCACCGGCCCACGCCGAAGATGGCCATCCCTGCCAGGACGCAGAACAGCTCAATCCACATGGCCCGCTCAGGGGTCATGGGCCCGACCGGCGCAGCCATGTTCGTGTGGTTGCCGATACCTATGCGCAGGCCAACACCGACCGACGCGATGCCGATGAGCTCAAGCGTCTTGCCGACGTAGAACAGGGTCGAGGCCCCTAGTACAGCGTCTTCATCCGACCCCAGCTCGTCTCGAGCAGCCCGTCCGACGTGATGCCGCGCTGGAAGCGGAACACCCCGTACTCGGGTTGGCTGCGGGTCGGGCTGTCGGCGACCCATCCGGCCTCCTGGTCGGGGCCGTCGAGATCGACATCAACGTAGCTGAGATTGATGGAGAGCTCGCGCCCCTCGCCGTCTGTCATCGCGTCCGTGTCCAGGCTGAATTCGCAGACTCGGCCGTCGTAGCTCCAAGTCGCGAACGGGACGGCAGCGTCCTCTATGGACTGACCTTCGAATACCGGCACGGTGTACGTGAAGTGTTCGTCGGCAAACACGTCGCCAATCGCGATGACAATCCTGTCCGAGCGCTCGGCGAGCTCGCGGTTCGGCACAACGCTGTCATCGTCGAATTCCATCGCGACGTATACCGAGCCCTCACGCCAGACCGCACGGAACTCGCCGGAGAAGTCGATGGCGTTGGCCCAACTCGCGCCGGAGCGCATGTCGCGGTCCAAGGACTGGCGATCGACGTCCTCCCAGGCGGGATCGTCGATGACGCCGTCGACGATGGGCGCCGTCCTTGCCCGTCGCACGAGGTAGGCGCGGTCCTCGGCGGATTGTGTCTCGGACGCGATGGCATCCACGGTTACCGTGGCGAGCGTCGCCAGCAACACCGCCAGTGGCGTTAGGCACAAGAATCGCAGATCTCGCATAGTCCCTCCCGGTGCGCGGTGGCCTGGCCCAGGCCTAATGTAGCACGCGCGCCCAGTGTGGGCAAATCGAGGCCGCGTTCCTGGCAGAACCGTCCCGTCGACGGCATTACACCCGCAGACAGGCATCCACCGCGACCCAGAAGAGCCGTTCGCGGACCGAGCGCGCGTCCTGCCACCCTCGGTTGTCCCACTGCTCGCCGCCAACGTCGTCG
>NYZG01000063.1 GCA_002687025.1 Candidatus Poribacteria bacterium | reverse complement strand
GGGGCCATGGCGAGACCCTAACCCAGACACACACCTCCCGGCCAGGGGGCGTCCCAGATCAGGCTGAGTAGTCACTCGCCGAAGGCGTCAGCCATCATAGCGCGCAGCGTGCGCCCACCGTAGGGACGGAAATACCCCTTCAGCTGTGGCAGAGGCCCCTCCGAACAGAGCACCAGCGCCAGCTCCTCGGCTCTCGCCAGGCTCATATACTCCCCCACTGCTCCCAACGCGCGGGCTCTGAGTTCGTCCATCGTGTCCGCTGTCGTGTCGTCCAAGGCGTGGTGCCTCCGGTATTCGTCGATCCACACAGTGCCGTACCACTGCTCTACTTTGGCCGCGCGGACGTCGTCCTCGCCTACCAGCCATGCGAACCGCGCGCCAAGTTCGAGCATCGTCCGGCATATCGATAGGCTCGCGTACGGTAGGCCCAGCCGACTCAGATGCAAGACAGCGTTCATCTGTGACACCTGGCGCGTGATGAAGAGCCCAACGCAGTCGATAACGAGGGCATCGGCCGCGAGCGTGTCTGGAGCCACATAGCTCAGTGGCGGCGCTTCGAGAACGCGCGTGCCCAAGGAAGCCAGGCCCGCGGCTGCGCGGATGACTGAATCGATATGCGGCGTTGGAGGAGCGTCACAGGCAGCCAAGTCCTGCGTCCTTAACGGTGGCGAGCCGCCGCGACAGGCGGCAGCGCGGGCCATCCGGCCGGTGCGGAGGCAGCGATGGGCGCCGCACTCACGTGTTGACTCGGGGCCGAGCGCACACAGGGCGATTCGGGCGGCTCCGGGCCTACGGCTCTGTGCCGCACCCTGTCGGTCGCCGTGACGATATCTCCGCGCGCAACATCGCGTCGGAGCGAACGGTGCTGGCCAAGAGCATGGTCGCACAGGCCGGTCCGCGAGCGCACGTCCGGTGCCAAGGGAGCGCATAGGCCGCACGTTGCCGCGTTGTCGGCCGACGCGGTGACCACATACACTCCGTGCGACGGAGGCCCGCGGACGCATCGCGCCGGGGTCGGGCGCTGACGGCGGCGCGATCGGATGGAATATGGAGGAGCCGCACATGCACGCCAGGACGGGAATACGAGGCGCGGTCGCGGAGGGGCTGGATCGTGTCGTGCAGGCCATCGGAGCTATCGTCGAGGCGTCCGACCCCTATGATGGTCTGTTCCCCTCACTGCTCAACCCGCGTTCCGGCAAGATGCTCACGACGCTGCCGCCGGCGATCCACGGACAGCGCGACGGCGATCGCTGCCTACACGGGAACAACCTTATCCACGACGAGCCACTGCTGAAGGCGATGTACGCCCTCGCGGAAATCGACGGCCGGGCGAGCTTCGGCGACGCCGCCGGCCGCTATCTGGAGCGCTACGCACGCTCCTGCGCCGACACCCCTAGCGGACTCTTCGGTTGGGGGGAACATGCCTTCTGGCATCTCCTCGAAGGACGGGTCGGCTCGTCTCGGGAGGCGCTGATGCCCGACGCCCAGCTGGGGAATGCAACCCACGACCACCTACGCCAGGCGCCGCTGTGGCTGTGGCAGAAGCTGGACGCGCACAACCCGGCCTGTGCGCAGCGCTTCGCCGACGGGTTAGACAATCACTGGACCGAGGACGAGGACCAGGACCAGCACGAGCCGACCGAATACATACGCCACGCCAACATCGAGCAATCGCGCCATCACCCGCGCGAGGCGCGCTCGTGTGACTTCCCCAGGCACAGCGGGTTCTACATCTTCGACCTGGCATTCGCGCACTCGCGGAGCCCCCGGCCAGAGACGCTGAGCCAACTGGAGGCGTATCTGGAGTACTGGTGGGCGAAGAAGGACGCGAACGGGCTGCTTCTCATCGAGAGCAGATCGCCCGAGGAACACAGCTTCCACCTGGTGCACGCGCCCACGCAGACGTTTTCCCTCGGGGTCAGCCTTCTCGAGAGCGCCGAGCTCATCGCGGAGGCCGAGGCCGATGTCGCCGACCGCATGCGTCGCTACGGCCGAACGTATCTGGACGGCTTCCTGTCCGCGCCGCACGACCTGGAGAGCCGCATCTACGTCAGCCTATGCCTACAGGATGGCGGCGACATCCGCGAGCAGATGGATGTCTGGGGCAGCGTGTACGGCCGCTCCAGCGTCGCGTCGACGGCACTGCTCTGCATCCGCGCCTGGCAGCTCACCAGCGACGACCGTTTCCTCGACTGGGCGCGAACGGTCGGCGAGGCGTATCTCGACACGCCGTTCCCCGGCGACGAGGACGCTGGAGTTCCCGCCATTCCGGCCGCAGACCCGGGCATCGCGCTCGACCTGCTCGTCGATCTGTACACCGTCACGGAGGACGCCAGGTGGATTGACGGCGCGTCCGTACTGGCCGAGACGCTCTTGCCGCTATACTTCGGCGCCGTCATCCCGTCCGGGGCCGCGGGCATCGATTGGTATGAGTCGCAGATGGGACCGGCGTTCCTGGTCCATGGACTGACTCGCCTTGCCCTCACGGCGCGGTACGGCGCGGACATCCCGATGCCGGCCAACTACACGCAAAGGTAAGGGACGCCGTGCCGAGGGATGCGACCCGTCGTCACGGGGAAAGGGGGTGGCGCGCCCGGAGAGATTCGAACTCCCGACCGCGTGATCCGTAGTCACGTGCTCTAATCCACTGAGCTACGGGCGCGCACTCGATCCGAGCAGTTGCTACCGCGCGGCCGCGGAAGAACCCACGAAAGAGGTGGCGGAGAGAGAGGGATTCGAACCCTCGGTGGGGTATAAGCCCCACAACAGCTTAGCAGGCTGTCCTGTTCAGCCACTCCAGCATCTCTCCACACGCGTCATCGTGGCGGTGGGAGCAGGATTCGAACCTGCGGTATCGTCGCCGATACAACGGTTTTCAAGACCGTCGCGTTAAGCCACTCCGCCATCCCACCGGCTGCACTGTTATAGTAACGAACGCCCTCGGGGCAGGCAACCCCGATCGGGGCCGCGAGTCGCCGCCGCAACTCGCGCTTCGACCCGCGATGTCCGGCACAAAGCCATGCCGGCCCGCAGTATTACTTGAGAACCACCATACGGCCGTAGAGCGACGTGCCGCCCGCGCGCAACACATAGAGATAGGGCGCGCTCGCCACCGGTTCGCCGAAGCTGTTGCGGCCGTCCCAGTGCACGGCGTCCTCGCGAGCCGTGTGGCGACCCGGGGCGCGCCGACCGAGCTCCAGAACGCGGACCAGTTCGCCCGTCGTCGCATAGATCTCCACACGCACGTCCGCCTCTTCGCTCAGCTCGAAGGGAATCCACGTCTCCGGGTTGAACGGGTTCGGGTAGTTGGGCAGAAGCGCGGTGGTCGCCGGGACATCGGGGACCAAGCGCGCCGTCAGCTCGTGGCGGCCGGCGCCGATCCCAGTTGAGCCCCGTCGGCGTAGGTCCCACTCGGAGTCACCTGTCGAGAGCGCGATGCGGTAGCCCATCGGCGGCGAGACGCCCTCCCACGCAAGCGTGGTCTGACCGCGCGCCTGGACCACGACGCTCCATTCCGCGCCTGCTGGAGCCGCCGGTTGCACGCTACGGGTCAGACGCCCCACCACGTCGTCGGTGGCAACGTAGAACGCCGAACCCTTCGCGCCGACTGCCGTCGGCGGCTGCGGCATGTCCATGGAATCGTACCCAGCAGACGCCTCGGGCGACAGACCCAGCGTGAGGGAGCTAGACGCGTTGGACGGCCCGGAAAGCGTCAACGTCGCGCTCCAGTCCGGGACGCGCGCATCAGGCGTCGCGTGGTACTGCGTTACGGAGCCATTCAGATGGCGTGCCTGAGTCACGGTCACGGCACTCGCCGTGGCGTCTGGGTTGAGGGCCCAGTACCCGCTTCCTTCCGTCAGCGTGGTGGCCGCGGAGTAGGAGCCAGCTCCATCGTAGCCAAAGACGCGGTTCGCGGCCCCGTCGGTCAGCTGCGAGGCGGGAGCCTCACCCCAGATGTCGGCGTCGTTCTGCGTCGCGGGCGCCCCGACGAGATTCCACCCTGGGCTGAGCGTGACGGCCGCCTGCCGCGCGTCGGCGGCATCCACGTCGAGCTCGAGGGGGACGGTGACAGTCTCGGACGAGAAGAGGAAGAGGCCGCTGGCGACCGCGGACACCGTCGACAGATCCGTGGCCTCGACATACGCCTCGTTTCCCGCGTCCCACGTGAACGCGGACATGTTGTACGCGGCGAGCGGCGTCAGATCCCCTGCCCCGGGCAGCGACAGTAGATGCCACCTATCCGCCGTGAGTGAGATCTGCACGGGCTGCGTCGTCCGCACCGACGACTTCTCGATCGTCAGCGTCCATGTCTCGCTCGCCGAGGCGGCGACGGTGGTTGAGAAGCCGCTGTTCGCGGCGCTGAGGCTGTAGGTTTCGCTGGTGGACGCGATGAGGAAGGCGCTGTTGAAACCGCCCGCGGCCGAGAGCAGCGCGTCCACATCTGCCTGAGTCCACGTGATCGTGACGTCGGTGTCCTGCGCCGCGAGAGCATCGACGGCAAGGGTCCACGAGAGCGAGCTGCCCGTCGGCGTCGCGACGATGTCACGCTCCAGCGACGCGCCTCCGCGCGAGAAAGCAGCGCCGATGACCGACCCGGACGCTGACGAGACGCGATCAGCGAAGCCTGTGTCCAACCCGTCCGCTGCGTTCGCGGAGAACCCGAACTGCAGTATGTGACTCTCGCCGCCCGACGACACAGTCAGGCTGGCCTCCGAGACCGGCACGACCGTCACCTGGAACGTGCCCGTGGCGCTCTCGGGGGCGGTGGCGCCTTCGGTGGAGCCGTCGTCCTGTGCCGTGACGGTGATCGTCGCCGCGCCCGTGGCTGACGCCGAGGGCGTGAATGTCAGGGTCGGGTCGCCGCCTCCCTCTGTGAACGGAGACGCTGTCAGAGTCGGGTCAGGCACGACGGCCGGCGTGTCGCTTGTCGCGGTGATCGTGATGCTCTGACCGTCCTCGTCAGAGCCGCCGCCCGCGTCGAGCCCGGCGAGCGTGATCGTGACGGAACCAGCATCCTCGGCGACCGTCTGTCCCAGCAGCGCGGGCAGCGTCGGCGCGTCGTTCACTTCCGTGACCGTGACCGTGACCGTGGCCTCGGCGGCGTCCGTCTGCCCGTCGTTCACCGTGAACCCGAATGCGTCGGCTCCCGCGTAGTCGCCGGTCGGCGTGTACGTGACGTCCGGCGCCGGGCCAGACAGCGTTCCGTGGGACGGCTCCGTTGTCACCGTGTACGTAAGAGCGTCGCCATCGCCGTCCGTTCCGGCCAGGGTGATCGCCACCGGCGTGTCCTCGGCGGTGGTCACGGCCTGAGACGTGCCAACAGGAGGCGTGTCGTTGTCCGTGATCGTCACCGTGTGGGAGCTCTGGCCCCCCTCGGTCGCGTTCGCCAGCGATGCGACATCCAGCGCGACGACAACGGTCTCGTCGCCCTCCTCGGTCGTGTCGTCGACGACGGTGAGGGATTCCGAGACGCTCGGATCACCGGCAGGTATGGTGATGGTGGACGCGGCGAGGTCGTGGTCGACGCCGCCCCCAGTCGCCGTGCCGCCCACCGTGTAGGGCACGGTGACCGCGCGGCCGCTTACCGCGCTCAACGTTGCCGCGAACGACACCGACCCGACGCTCTCCGACACCGTCTGCGCGTCCGTCGAGAACGCCACCGTGGGCATCGCGTCGTCGTCGATCAGCGATACGCTGTGCGTCGTGAAGGCGCCAGCCGTCGCGTTTACGAGAGACTCCGTGGTGATCGAGACGAGTATTGACTCGTTGTCCTCGTCCAACGCGTCGTCCGTGATGGCTGCGGCGATGCTGTCGAACGTCGCGCCCGCGGCGATCGTCAGGGAGCCATCGACCAGGTCGTGGTCCCCGGACCCAGCCGATCCCGACACTGTGTACGGAACGGTCACGTCGAACGTGCTCTCTATGCTGAGCGTCACGGCGATGGCGACGGATCCCGCCGCCTCGGCCGCCGTCTGCGAGGACGCGGCGAACGCCACGGCTACCTCGTCGTTGTCCGTGATCGTGACCGTGTGTGTATCCGCCGCGCCTGCGGACGCGTTGGTGAGCGACTCCGTCGTCAGCGACACGATCACGCTCTCGTCCGGCTCGTCGAGGGCGTCGTCGGTCAGCGCGAAGGTGATCGTCCCGCCGAGTGACCCGGCGCCTATCACCAGGCTGTTGTCGGCGAGGTCGTGGTCGGTCCCCGATCCCGTCGCCGTCCCGGCAACCGTGTAGGGCGCCGTGACGTCAAGCCCGCTCAGGGCGCTCAGGCTGACGGCAATGGATACGGACCCGGCGCCTTCGGTCACGGACTGCGCGCTCAACGAGAACGACACCGACGGTGGGTCGTCGTCATCGGTGATCGTGAGGGTGTGCGTCGTGATGATGCCCGCCGTCGCGTTCGTCAGCGATCCCACCGTCATCACGATGGCAGCAGTCTCGTCGACCTCGTGCAGCGTGTCCGAGGTCACGTCGACGGCGATGTCGCCAGATGTCACCCCGGCCGCGATTGTCAGGCTGCTGTCCGCGATATCGTAGTCAGTACCCGACCCCGTGGCGGAACCGGAAACCGTGTAAGGCACGGTCACGTCGAGCCCGCTTTCGGCGGACAGGTACACCGTCACCGTCGTGGAGCCGATCGACTCGCTTCGTGTCTGTGCGCCCGCGGAGAACGCCACCGACGGCGTCGCATCGTTGTCGCTCAGGGTGACGGTGTGCGCGGTGACGCCTCCCGCCGCTGCGTTCACAAGCGATTCCGTCGTCATCGTCACGACGATCGTCTCGTCGTTCTCGTCCAGGGCGTCATCGATGACGGAAGCTGCTATGCTGCCGATGGTCGTCCCTGCGGGGATCGTGAGACTGCCGTTCGCGAACGCGTGGTCCACGGAGCCGCCCACGGCCGATCCAGACACGGTGTACGGGATCGTCACGTCGAAGGCGCTCTCGATGCTCAGCGTCACGGCGACGGCAACGGTACCGGCCGATTCCGCAGCGATTTGGTCGGCCGCGGCGAACGCAACCAGCGCCTCGTCGTTGTCCGTGACCGTCACCGTGTGCGTCGTCGCGGCTCCCGCGCTAGCGTTGACGAGGGACGGCGTCGTCATGGACACGATCACCGTCTCGTCCGGCTCGTCGATAGCGTCGTCGGTCACGGTGAAATCGATGGTCGCGCTCAATGTTCCCGCGCCGATCGTCACGCTGCTGTCGGCGAGGCCGTGATCCGTCGCGCCACCCGTCGCCGTGCCTGAGACCGTGTACGGCACTGTGACGTCGAGCCCGCTAAGGGCATCCAACGTCACGGTTGCGGTGACGGTACCTGCGGCCTCGGTGACAGTCTGCTCCGTCGCCGTGAAGGCCACGGCCGGCGGGTCGTCATCATCGGTGATCGTTACCGTGTGCACGGCTGTCGTCCCCGCGGATGCGTTCGTCAGCGCCCCCGTTGTGATCGACACGACGATCGTCTCGTTCAGCTCGTCTAGCGCGTCGCCAGTCACCGTCAGGTCGACGCTGGCCGTCGTCGAACCCGCCGGTATCACGAAGCTCCCGTCACCAAGGTCGTGGTCGGTTGCGGAGCCCGTCGCAGTGCCGGTCACTGTGTACGGCACGGTGACGTCGAGCCCGCTGGCGCCGGACAGCATCACCTCCACGGTCCCGGCCGCGGCCTCGGCCAGCGTCTGGCCGGCATCGACGAACGACACGGTTGGCGGATCGTCGTCGTCGGTGAGGGTGACCGTGTGCACGGTCACGGCGCCCTCGACCGCGTTGACGAGGGACGCGGTCTCCATCGTGACTATGATCGTCTCATCGTTCTCATCCAGCGTGTCGTCGTTGAGCGCCGCCGTGATGCTGCTGAACGTCGTTTCCGCGGCTATCGTGAGGCTGCCGCTGTCGAGGCTGTGGTCTACGGAGCCGCCCGAAGCGGAGCCGGATACGGTGTAAGGGATCGTCACGTCGGACGCGTTCGCCACGCTCAATGTCACGGCGATGCCGATCGCGGATGTCGACTCCGTCACGCTCTGCGATGTCGCCGCGAACGTCACCGATGTCTCGTCGTTGTCCGTGACCGTCACCGTGTGAGTCGTCACGGCGCCGTCGGTCGCGTTGACGAGTGACCCCGTCGTCATCGCCACGATCACCGTCTCGTCCGGTTCGTCGAGCGAGTCATCTTCCACCGTGAACGTGATGGCCCCGCCGTCCGTCTCCGCGTCGATGACAAGACTTCCGCTGACGAGGTCGTGGTCGATCCCCGCTCCCGTTGCCGTGCCGCCTACCGTGTAGGGCACTGTGACATCAAGCCCGCTGGGGGCCGACAAGGTCGCCGTTACGGCCACAACGGCGACCGACTCACCGCTGGTCTGCGCGTCTGCCACAAACGTGACCGACGGCGGGAGATCGTCGTCGGTAATCGTCAGCGTGTGCGTTGTCACTGCGCCGATCGACGCGTTCGACAACGACCCAGTGGTGATGGCGACGACGACCGTCTCGTCCAACTCGTCCAGCGCGTCGTCGGTCAGTGTCAGGCTCACGTCCGCGGCCGTCGCGCCCACGGGGATCGTGAGGAAGCCGTCCGCCAAGTCGTGGTCCGTCGCGGAACCCGTCGCCGTGCCGGAGACGGTGTAGGGGATTGTGGCCTCCAGGTCGCTCAGCGCGCCGAGAGTGACGCCTATTGTCACGAGTCCCGTGCCCTCCGCCGCCTCCGACAGCGCGGCGTCGAACGTGACCGCGGGAGCGGAGTCGTCGTCGGCGATCGTCAGCGTGTGGATCGTCGTCAATCCCGCCGAGACGTTCACGAGCGACGCTTCGGTGAGCGATACCACGATGGTTTCGTCGACCTCGAACAGCGTGTCGGCGGAGAGCGTGAAGTCGAATGCCCCGCTGGGCGATCCCGCTGGGATCGTCAGGAAGCCGTCGGCGAGGCCGTGGTCGGTCCCCGTGGTCGCGGTCCCAGACACCGTGTAAGGGATCGTCGCATCGAGGCCGCTCTCGGTGCTGAGCGTGACGCCGATCGCCACGGCGCCATCGCCCTCGACGGCCGCCGAGGTCGCGGCGTCGAACGTCACGGTGGGCGGGTCGTCGTCGTCGGTGATCGTCAGCGTATGGGACGTCGTCGCTCCCGCCGAGACGTTCACGAGCGACGCCTCGGTGAGCAGTATCTCGACGGTTTCGTCAAGCTCGTCCAGCGTATCCGCGGAGAGCGTGAAGTCGAACGCCGCGCCGGTCGATCCCGCCGAGATCGTCAGAAAGCCGGCGGCGAGGTCGTGGTCCGTCCCCAGTGCCGTCGCGGACCCGGAGACGGTGTACGGTATCGTCGCATCGAGGCCGCTTTCGCCGCTGAGCGTGATGCCGATGGCTATGGCGCCAACGCCCTCGGCGGCGATCGAGGTCGCGGCATCGAACGTCACAGTGGGCGGATCGTCGTTGTCGGTGATCGTCAACGTGTGTGACGTCTCCGCCCCCGCGGACGCGTTCACGATGGATTCCGTCGTCATGTCCACGACGATCTCCTCGTCGCCCTCGTCGAGAGCGTCCTCGGCGATCGTCACGCTGATGGAGCCCACCGTCGATCCAGCCGTGATCGTCAGGCTGCTGTCCGCGAAGGTGTAGTCCGTCCCGGAGCCCGTCGCCGTCCCGGAAACGGCGAACGGGATCGTCGCGTTAAGGCCACTCATCGCGCTGAGCGTGACGCCGATAGTTAGCGGCCCGGCGTCCTCGTCCGCAGTTGACGTCGCGTCGTCGAAGGTGACACTCGGCGCGTCGTCGTTATCGGTGATCGTCACGGTGTGGACGGTGATGGCCCCTTCGCTCGCGTTTGCGAGGGAGCCGGTCGTGATGGTGACCACGATCGTCTCCGCGGCCTCGTGGAGCGCGTCGTCGGCGACGGTGAACGTGATCGTCCCGCCGAACTCCCCCGCGCCGATCACCAGACTGCCGTCGACGAGGTCGTGATCCGTAGGAGAAGCGGCCGCGGCCCCGGAGACGGTGTAGGGTATCGTCGCGTCCAAGCCGCTTGCGGCCGCCAGATCCACGGATATGGACACCGAGCCGTCCCCTTCCGCCACGCTCTGCGCATCCACCGCGAACGTCACGGCCGGCGCGCTATCGGCATCGGTGACGGTAATGGTGTGCCCCGTGACGCCGCCCTCCGTCGCGTTGATGAGCCCCGCGGTGGTAATCGACACGATGATCGTCTCGTCGTCCTCATCGAGCCCGTCGGGCGTGAGGTTGAGCGAGATGGCTCCGGTCGGAGACCCCGCGCCAATGGTGAGGGAGCCGTCGGCGAGATCATGGTCCGTGCCGGAGCCGAGAGCCGTCCCACCTACGGTGTAGGGGACTGTCACGTCGCGGCCGCTAACGGCGCTCAACTCGACGCTCATGCTCACTGCGCCGTCGGCTTCCGCCACCGTCTGCTCGCTCACGGCAAACGTCACGGTGGGCGTTGCGTCGTCGTCCGTCAGAGTGACGGTATGCGCGGTGATCGCGCCAGCAGTAGCGTTCACAAGTGACGCCGTAGTCATCACGATGACGACGGTTTCGGGGTCCTCGTCAAGAGCGTCATCGACCGTGGTGAAGTTTATCGTCCCGCTTGGCGAACCCGCGGTGATGACAACGCTACTGTCCACGAGATCGTGGTCGCCCGCCGACGCCGTCGACGCGCCGCCGACGGTGTACGGGATCGTAACGTCCCGGCCGCTCACAGCGCTGAGATCGACCGTGAGGTTGACTCCGGCATCCGCCTCCGAGACCGTCTGCGCGTCCGTCCCGAATGTGACCGTGGGAGTCGCGTCGTCGTCGACAATCGTGAGCGTGTGCACCGTGGTCGCGCCCGCGGTCGCGTTGCCAAGGGAGCCTGTGTCCATGGTCACGACGACGGTTTCGTTGTCCTCGTCGAGGTCGTCCGCGTTGATCGCCACGCCAATTGAGCCGGTGGTCGCGCCGACCGCGATCGTCAGACTGCCGTCGGCGAGATTGTGATCGACACTGCCGCCCGCGGCTGTGCCGGACACCGTGTAAGGAACAGTGACGGCCAGGCCGCTCGCGGCGCTGAGAGACACGCCAACGCTCACCGAGCCCGCCCCCTCGTCGGGTGTCGATGTCGCGGCATCGAAGGTCACCGTAGGCGCAGCGTCGTCGTCGGTGACCGTCAGCGTCTGCGACGTCGTGGTCCCTGCCAACGCGTTCGAGATCGCCGCAATGCCGAGGATGACGTCCTCCGAGCCCTCGTGGAGCGCGTCGGAGATGCCCGTAATCGTGACCGCGCCGCTCGTGTTCCCCACGCCGCCGGGAATCGTCAGCGTGAGCGTCCCATCGACGTAGTTCGTGCCGGCGATCGAATAGTCGGCGTCCTTCGTCGCGACGCCCGCCACGGAGAGCACAATCGCGATGTCCAACGCAGACGCGAGCGCGGCTCCGACATCGTCCGTGAGATCAGCCGTCAGAGTGACTGACCCCGCCTCCTCGGACAGAGTCGATGCGCTCACCGAGAAGTCGACGCGCGGGACGGACGGGAAGCCAGCCCCGCTTATCGTGCCGCCGGTAACGGACAGACTGTCGAACGACGCGTCGCCGTCGATCGTGACCGTGCCGCCGGACACTTCCATCGACGTTGCGGACAGCGTCGCGCCGGCCGCGACGTTGAACGTCCCGCCGGATATGGACAGCGAAGCGGCGTCGAGGCTTGCCCCGTCCGCGACAGTCACGATCCCGTCTGTGACCGCCATCGACCCACTCACCGTTGTGGCGCCCTGGAACTCCAGTGCGCCGCCGTCCACGGTGATGTCCGCCACCGTCGCCGTGCCCGCGAAGGTGATGGAGCCGCCCGTAATGCCGAGGCTCGTAACGTCGGCGCCATCGCCGAGCGTGACGTCCCCGCCGGTCATCGTGAACTCGCCCATCTCCGCGTTGTTCGTCAGTGTCAGGGACCCGCCGGAGACGGTGAAGTCGCTCACGGACGCCCCGTTGTCAAGGGAGACGTTGCCGCCCTCAATGATCACGTCGCCGGTGAGGTCCGCGTTGTTGGACAGCGCCAGGTCGCCGCTTTCGACGGTCATCGTGCCGCTCAAGGCCGTCCCGTTCGCCAGGCTGAGCGAGGCGCCCTGTAGCAGCACGGATCCCGTGATCGACGCAGTGTTGGCAAACTCGACCGTGCCGCCCTGCGCGACAAGGCTCCCGGCCAGGACGGCGCTGTTCGACAGCGTCAACTCGCCAGACGTTATCGTAACGTCGCTTGTGATCGTGCCGCCGTTGTCCATACTCAGCGATCCGCCTGCGATCAGCACCAGGCCGCCGGCATCACCGACCGTCGCCGTGTTGCCGAACGCGATGGTTCCGACGGTGAGCTGTACCGTCTCGGCGGACGCGAGTGCGGCGAGGTCAGTTGTGACAGCCTGCGAATGGGCGACGGTCGTTGTCGTGTTGGGGTCGCCGTCGTCGATGACCGCGGTGTCGCCGGACGTAGGGAGGCGTTGGGCGCCGCTGGGATCGAAGGCGCCGTTGGCGTCACCCTCGCGCCAGTTGGTTGCGGTGTGCCAGCTGCCGTCGGCGCCGTCGCCCGTCCAATAGACCGTGGCGGCGGAGCACCAAGACGCGGCCGCCAGGAACAGCGCCGCCACGGCCGGCCATGGGCGAGTGCGTCTGCTCGGTTTCATACCCCGCTTCGTCCCTATGTGGCGACGGCGCACGCCACCCAAGCGCGCGACTGCTGCTCTACGTAACGCCACGCCGGAGGCGTTGTTCAGCGTGTCAGGCCCGCAAATCCAGGACCGGGCGCGTGCCCACCTGAGGGGAACACCCGCATTCACAGAGGCGATCCCCCACCTGTAAGGTATAGGCGCCCTCGGCGGCGCGCAACTATCGCTCTTATTAATGGGGCGGGCGTCCACTCTCCCCGTGCAACCAGATCTTGGGCGCCGCGCGCACGTAACCCCCTACCGCGATTCGGCCGTCGTTAGGGCAACTCCCGTATATAGGTCTACGTATACTACCCATGAATGGTACCGTGGTTTGCCCCGGCCCCGCCTCGGTGCTACATTCCGAGGGTGGCACGCCACCGAGATTGAACACGCCGACTGCGGGTTCGTTGAGGTATGGCGAGCAGCCGGCGCTTTGGCGACGCACGTGATCGAGGCCGCCGTCGGATGACGGGAAGGCCTATGTGTCCGAGTGGCCGAGCGCGGCCACACGCGTGGCGCAGTTTGGGCTGGCACGGCGTGGAATGGCGCGCCGGTCAGTCGTCTGGGGGGTGCACCGCTATGAAC
The DNA here is from genome assembly GCA_002687025.1 of Candidatus Poribacteria bacterium. Taxonomy (GTDB): domain Bacteria; phylum Poribacteria; class WGA-4E. The sequence continues at coordinate 7,772 of NYZG01000063.1, read as the reverse complement.
GGCACGACGAGTGGCGCCGCAGGTTTCGCGACAGGTCTGCTCCGCGCAGTCTCGGCAGGTGTTCCGGCGACGCTTGTCGCATTGCTCGTTGCGATTGCGCCGGTTGCGTCGGCGGCCGACAACGCGTGGACGGCTACGCTCACCGTCAGCGGGAAGCTCGACGCGGCGCAGGCCGACGTGTCCCGCGTGCTCTCCTTCGGTGTAGACACGGCCGCGACATCCGATTACGACGAGGGGTTCGATGTAGCCTCGCCGCCCGCGCCCCCGAGCCCGAACCCGACCATATACCTTCTCAATGCCAGCCACACGAACACGCGTCTACAGCAACTCGTGTCCGACATAAGGCTGGCCGAGCCGGTCGGCGCCGAGGAACAGGTGTGGTCGCTCTATGTGAACAACCGTGCCCCTGAGGCCTGGACGATCGCTTGGGACATCGCCGCGGTCACGACGCACTGGCAGACCGCGCGCATCGTGAGCGCCTCGGCGGGCGCCGATCTCGACATGAAGACGACATCGTCCGTCACCATCGCGGCAGGCCTCACGCACACCTACACGATCACGATCCGCGAGGACGGCGTCCCAGCCGCCGTCGATCTGGACGTAACGACCGCGGAGGATACGGACGCGGCTATCACACTCACCAGTGAAGACCCCACGGTCGACGTGTACACCGTCCTGACACAGCCCACGAACGGCACGCTCGCGGTGAATGGGGCGGACGTGGTGTATACGCCCGCGGCCGACTACGTCGGCTCCGACTCATTCACCTACGAGGCCGACGACGGCATCCTGCAGGACAGCGCCACGGTCAGCATCACCGTCACGGAGGTGAACGACACCCCCACCGTGGATGCGACCGCCAACCCCGCCGACGTGATCGAGGATTCCGGGGTCTCATCCGCCATTACGATCGCGGGACTGGGCGCGGGCGGAGGCGTGGACGAAACCGCCGGGGCATCGCCCCAGACGCTGACGCTGGCGCCGGCGAGCAGCAACACGGACCTAATAGCCGATGCCGCGCTGATCCTGAGCGCGATGGACTGGACGACCGGCGACGATGACCCGACGATCACCTTCACGCCCACGGCGGACATGAGCGGTACGGCACTCATCACGGTCACCGTCACAGACGATGGCACGAACAACACGGTCGAGGCTCCGCTGACTGCTGTCACTACGTTCACCGTCACCGTGACGGACGTGAACGACCCGCCAACAATGTCCGCCATCGCCACCCCTGCGTCGGTGGCGGAGGATTCGGGCGTGTCGGCGGCGATCACGATTGCCGGTCTCGCCGCAGGTGGCGGGGCAGATGAGACAACGGCACAGGCGCTCGCCCTCTCGGCGTCCAGCAGCGACGAGACCGTCGTGGCGGCGGTTGGCCTCGATCTGAGCGCGGCGACCTGGCAGAGCCCGGATGGCGACCCCACTATAGCCTTCACCCCCGTCGCAGACGCCATCGGAACGACCGTCATCACAGTCACCGCGCTCGACAACGGCACGAGCGGCCCGTCCGACGACCCTTTGAGCATCTCGCAGACGTTCACCGTCACCGTGACCGAGGTAAACGACGCTCCAACCATCGGCGCCATCTCGACTCCCGGCGCGGTGTCGGAGGACTCCGCCGAGTCGGCGCCGATCACTATCCCAGGGCTCTCGACCGGCGGCGGAGCGGACGAGTCGAGCGGCGGATCCTCACAAACGCTGACGCTGACGGCGTCGAGTTCGGATGAAGCCGTGGTTCCGGCCGCGAACGTGGCGTTCATCGTGCCAACCTGGTCCACCGGGGACGACGATCCGACCGCGACCTTCACCCCCGCGCCGGACGTCAACGGCACGGCCGATATCACCATCACCGTGACGGACGACGGCACGACGGCCGGAGGGGAGGCACACCTCAGCGCGTCGACGACCTTCACGGTCACCGTCAACGGTGTGAACGACCCGCCGACATTCGACGACATCGGGCCGGTCACCGTCGCTGAGGACGCCGCCGAACAGACGGTTGCCATCACGACTGTCAGCCCAGGCGCGAGCCCGGATGAATCGACGCAGACGGTCACGTTCGCCGCAGTCAGCGACGACGAGACTGTCGTCACCGATGCGAGCATTTCCGTGTCCGGCACGGGCGCGACGCGCACGCTGACGTATACCCCAGTCGCCGACGCCAACGGCTCCGCGACGATCACCGTCACGGCGGACGACGGTCAGGCGTCGAGCAGCACCGCGGTCGACACCTTCCTCGTCACCGTCACTGAGGTGAACGAGGCGCCCGTCCTCCCTACGATCGCGGAACAGACGATCGCCGAAGCGACGACCGGGTCGGTCATGCTGACCGGAATCGACGCGGGCGGCGGATCCGACGAAGACACACAGGTAATCGCGCTGTCGGCGACAAGCAACGCCCCGGGCGTCGTGCCGAACCCGTCCTTCGACAACGCGTCGCACACGGAGGGCGGCGCCGACCCGGTTATGACGTTCACGCCCGTGGGGACCGGCACCGTGACGATCACCGTGACCGCCACCGACAACGGCACGACGACGGGTGTCGATGCCGCGGAAACCACGACCACCACGTTCCAGATCACCGCAGTGCCGGTGTTTGACGCGACGCTGACAGTGTCAGCGAACGGCGAGGACCACGTGGCGACGTTTGGCTTCTCAAGCGAAGCCACCGACGGCGTGGACCTCGGGTTCGCGGACCAGATCCAGGACGTGTCCGGGCCTACCCTCAGCGTTGCCCTGGCCCGCGACGGAAGCAACCTGAAGCAGGACATCGTCGCGACTCCTAGCGGCGGCGCGCCCATGTCGTGGACGCTCACCGTCACGAACCTGAGCGGCTCGCCTGAGGCGGTCGGGATCGGGTGGACGCAGGCGGACATCGACGCGCTGCTTGCGGTCGCGGGGTCGTACAACAACGCGTTTCTCGCAGACCTCTCGTCCGGCGACACGCACAGCATGAGCGCGGCCCAGAACGGCTTTACGACCAGCGTCGCCAATGGGAGCACGGGGACGTGGACGCTCACCGTCGAGAAGTCGGCTATCCGTACCGGCGCGCCGGTCGCCATATCCCTCACGGCCGAGGAGTGGCACACGATATCGATCCCCGGAACCGGCGACCTTTCAGCGTTGGACGACGAGAACGCGTCCGCGTTCACCTGGAATCCGGCGACCGAGGGATACGACGTAGTGAGCGCCATGAGTTCCCTGGCGCCGGTGGCACAAGGCGCGTTCTTCGCGTCGTTTTCCACAGCTCTCATCGAGCTCGCGCTGGACGTAGATTCCCCCTCGTACCGCACCGTGGACGTTACGCTCGTGCCGGGGTGGAATCTCGTGGGCGCTCCCGCCACGCAGAACGACTCGGGGTCCTGGGGCGGCGCCCCGGCTTCGCTCCTGAGCGGCGGGGGAGCCAACCGCGTCTTCTCGTTCTCGGCGTCGGCTGGCTACACGGTCGCGACGACATTGCAGGAGGGCGCCGGTTACTGGGTGCTGAATCCAGACGCGTCGAGCTCCATCGTCTCACTGACGCAGGCGAGACACCTCGACGGCTCGACGACGCAGTTCTTCCCCGCGCCGGCCTTGCCGGCGACGCAGTGGGAGTTGCCCTTGGTGATGCGGCCGCAGACTGGACATGCCCGCGAGTTGACGCTGGCGTCCGCAGGTCAGGCAGAGCGCGGATTCGACCCGTTCGATTTGCCGCAGCCGCCCCCGCCCATGGGGGGCGACGGCACGGAGTTCTATGTCCGCGCGCCGCGTCCGATACGTCGCATGACCCGAAGCGTCCTGCCCGTCGGACACGGGGACGGCGAGTGGGCGATGGTCGCGAAGGCGCCTGTCGGCGGCGCCCACATCGAGTGGGATGCTGACCTGATACCCGAGCACTACCGCGCCGTGCTGACCGTGGACGGCGCCACGCACGACATGCGGTCCACCCGCGGCATGCGGCTGACGCAGGGGGCGCATGAGCTCCGCGTCCTGATGTCATGGACGGCCCCCGAAGCCACGAGGGCGCTGCCCAACTACCCGAATCCCTTCAACCCCGAGACGTGGATACCGTTCGAGCTCGAGGAGGCCGCGCAGGTGGCGGTGAGCGTCCACGACGTGCGTGGCGCTCTGGTGCGCCGCATCGACCTCGGTTACCGCGAGGCGGGGTACTACACCGACCGGGCAGCCGCGGCGTACTGGGATGGCCGAAATGCCCTCGGCGAAACGGCTGCCAGCGGCGTGTACTTCTACATCCTCGAAGCAGGAGAACGCCGCGTCGCGCGACGCATGGTCATATACAAGTAGGACGTGACGCCGCGCCGATGCTGTGCAGCGGGCCTACGCCGAGAGACCGGTGTGAGTCCGTTGTCCTGAGCGCGCGATGCATCACATCCACCCGATCCGCCACGGCATGCCCATGACGGGATAGCGACACGATGTCTACGACCCGCTTACGTTGGACGCTGAGCGCGCTGATCGTGTCCGCGGTTCTGGCGGCTGTCGCGCCCCCCGCGCCGGCCGTCGAATCCGCCGACGGCGTCGGACCCATCGGCGTGGACAACTGGGCTCTGTCAATCTCGGCGAGCGGCGACGTGGATGGCGAGCAGCACGCGTTGGCCAGACCCCTCCAGTTAGGCGTGCACCCCCTTGCCAGCGACGCGTTTGACCAGGGAATCGACCTGCTGTCGCCGCCTCCGCCGCCGGGCGTGTTGATCCCCGAGGCGTACCTGTTCGACGCGGACGCCGCGTCGTTTCTCAGCCGTCGGGCCACGGACATGCGCGGGGCGCCGGCCGAGGCGCTCACGTCATTGGCGTGGACCCTCATCTTCTCGAACAGCAGCGACAGCGAGTGGACCCTCGTCTGGGATGTGGCTGGGATGCCCGACCAGTGGACCCCACTGCGCATTCGGAGCGACGATGGCGACACCGATCTCGACATGCGGGCGACGCAGGACCTGGCGGTTCCAGCGGGCGACGCCGTCGCGTTCACCATCGAGGCGACGCTCCAGGCGGCCGGCGATGTACGCGTCAACCGGATGCTATCCGCGCAGAGCGCGAGAGTGAGCGCGGACGCGCGCACGGTCGGTGTCGCCGGCATCAATCCCGTGTTCATCGACGTGTCCGACGCGGCCGCCGCCGTTCCCGTCAGCGTGGTATCGTCGGATCCCGACGTCGTGACCGCGGAGGTACAGGATGGAAACGTCGTCCTCATATTCGGGACCGCGGGGGACGCCTTCGTAACCGTACAGGCGGTGAACGCAGACGGCAGCCCCGGCCCCAGCGTGACTTTCCCGGTCGTGGTTCTCGCGGACGACGCCCTAAACCGCCCTCCGACGGTCGAGTCGATGCGGCCCGTCGTGATCGAAGAGGGAACACCGAAAGCGGTGACCATCGAGGCGACGGATCCCGATGGCGATCCCCTATTCGTAAGCCTCGTGGGCGTGCAGCGCGTCGGCCGCGCGTCGGAGGGCGACGCTCCGCTGGAAGTCACGCTCGACTTTGACCTGCCGCGCATCCGCCTGTTGGCGCCCGGCGTGGCCCGGCGGGAAGCCCGGTTCCTTGTGAGTCTGACCGTGGATGACGGGCTTCACGAGCCGGTCGATCTCGAGCTGCTGGTCGTGGCCCTTAGCTCCAACCGCCCCCCGGCCGTTTCGGCCGCCGAACTCGTCCCGGTTGCCGCGGGCGAGGCCGTCTCCGTCACCGTGAGCGCGACCGATCCTGACGGGGATGCAGTCACCCTGATGGCGGGGCTGCGAGGCATATCGGGCGCGCCGACAGTGGCGTTGGCGGCGGCCGTGCGCGCATTCAATCAGGCGGACGGCGCCGAGGCCGGCGGAGCCTATACGAAGCTCTTCGAATACACCACGGACGGCGCCGAGGACGGCTCCTACGTCGACATATCCTGGACTGCCGACGACGGTGTGGGCTCAGCCTCGGCCCGCACCCGCGTGGTTGTCGGGGACGTCGACCTGCCTCCGCTGGTAGAGCCTATCCCGCGGCAGAGCGTCGACGAAGGCGACACCCTGGTCGTCGAGATCACCGCGTCCGACCCTGAGGGTGGACCCCTGACGTCCCGCATCACCGGGATGAGCGGTGGCGCCTCATTCGATCCCAACACGCTCGTGTTCCTCTGGCCTCTGGTCCCGTTCGGCGCGGCGGGTCGGCATATGCTGACGGTTCATCTGACCGACGAAGCGGGCAGCACGACCGTGACGCCCATCGACATCACCGTCGTGGACGTGAACCAGCCACCGACCGTCGTCTTGGGCGACGCGCCGGCCGTCGAGGCTGCGCAACTGACGATTGTCAGAGGCTCGGAGACCGTGTACGCGGCGCGGGCATTTGATGCCGACGGCGACGATGTTCAACTGGCCATCGTGGACCTCCCCGATTGGGCCCGTGGGAGGCGGGTCGGCGATCGCAAGAATCCCGCAGCGGTGCTCGCGCTGCAGGCGCCGGCTGATGCCGAGCCGTTCGCGTTCGTCGTACGGGCGAGGGACGCAGGCGGACTGACCGCGGAAGGTACCGTGTCCGTAACGATCGAGGAACCGGCGAACCTCGCGCCACGTATCGAGGCCCCCCTCGCGCGGTCGGTGCTGACCGGCGACACGCTGAGCGCCTTCGTGCCGGTCGTCGATCCAGACGGGGATTCGGTGACCCTCTCCGTGAGCCCCCGGCCCGCTGGCTTGCAGGTCGCGGATGTCGCGGGCGGGTTCCGACTCACGTGGACGCCCGCCGTGGCGGACGCGCGCGACGAACCGTACGACCTGACGCTGACCGTGTCGGATGAGCGTGGCGCGGAGGCCACGGCGTCGTTCCTCATCTCTGTTTCTACGCCCGCCAACCGCCCTCCGACCGGTGGCGATGCCGTGCCCGTAGTCGTACGCGAGGGCGGCCAGGTCGATCTAGATCTGCTCGCCGGCGTCATCGACCCGGACGGCGACAGCTTGTCCCTGGAACTCACCACGGACCTGCCCCCGACGGCGTTCACGCTTCCGGCTGCGGAGACGGTTCTGACCGTCGCCCCGGGTGTCGGCGATGCAGGCGCCTACACGGCGGAAGTGGCGATACTCGACGGCCGCGGCGGACGCCTAGTGCACGGCTGGTCCATTACGGTCCCGGGCGACGAGGCCGGGCGGCTGGAGATCCTCTCCACGACCCCGACGGTCATCGAGAGCACGATCGACGGCGCGTATCGATTCGTCGCGGTCATCACTACGCCCGACGACCGTCCGCCGGATCGGGTGACGGTGACCGTGACGCACAACTCCGGCCTGTCGCGTGAGCTCGACATGCAGGCGACCGGTATCGGAGACCTGGCGGATGGAGCCGTGTTCGCCGTCCAGACGCGTCTGCCCGAAGGCGTATATAGGTACGTCATCGAAGCCGCGCTAGATGAAGAGGTACGCGAGCTTCGGGGCGAGGGGCCCCGCGTGGGCGCCACGTTGGTGGCGTTTGCGCAGATCCGTGCGCTGGGGCGAACAGGGCGCATCCCGTTCGTGTACGCCCTCCTGAACCCGAACCCGGCAGGCAGGACCAACCTGTTGGTCGAGTACCGCCGAGACTTGGCCGACCCGTGGGCTCCCGCGGCCGTGACCGGCGACTTAGTCGAGGTGACCAGCGGGGTGCAGCTCGGATTCGTCTGGGACTCCGATGTCGACGTCCCCGACGCCGCGTCCGAGGCCATTCAGATCCGCGTGACGCCAGAAGACGGCGTCCCTCGTATCCTCACCATACGCGTAGCGAACGTGCCGCCCGCTGCCCCCACGCTCGATCCCGTCGCGCCC
>NYZG01000062.1 GCA_002687025.1 Candidatus Poribacteria bacterium | reverse complement strand
AGGGGCCCCCGGAGCGGCTCGAGTGGGGGTGGGGTAGAACGCGTGCGCCTCCTGGGCGGCCTCGGCGGGCGCGGCCGGGCGGCGGCGCTCCGCGGCGTAGCCGCGCCCCTTCAGCGTGGCCATCAGGGCGTCGAACAGGAGGCGCGCGGAGGCGGATGGCTCGCCCGATGACGCGTCCGCCACCCACACGGCGTCGCGGTCTCGGTCGACAAGCTGTAGCGGCAGATCTGCGACGAAGTCCGCGACGAGCGATGCGACGAGCGCATCCTCCGCGATGTCCACTGGGGAAGCGACGGGCCGGGACCCGTGAAGCAGGCGCGAGTCCAGGATCACGCCAGACGCGGCGTCTACGAGGCGGACCGTCAACAGCACGTGGTATTCATACTCGGAGGGCAAGTACGTCACCGTCGCCGGCGACAGGACATGCTCAATGGGCGATCCCGGCATGTTGACGAGGGCGAGGTCGACCACGCCCGGCTCATGAGCAGGCATCGTGACCAGCAGCTGTTCCGACGACACGCGCGTCATCGCTGCCGGCGCGCCATCGACTCGCGCCGCAATGTCTCGCTGGAACGCGGCCCCAACAACACGGACCTGCGTGCCGCCGTCGGAGCTCGCGAACGCGGGCTCGACCGACGTGACGGCGCCTGCCGGGACGTACGTGAACGCGTCGGGGAGCGTGAACCGCCTTTCGTAGGGCGTGTCGGCCGCCACGACGACGCGTACGTCGACCGCCCCGGCCGCGTGCGGGGGCGTGATCGCGACGATGGCGAGGCCGTCGATGTCGACGGCGCGCGCCTCCGCGGGCAGGCCGTCGAACGTAACTCGAACGGGCGCGAGGAAGCGCATGCCATCGGCAGCGTCGAGTCGCACCGATCCGCCGCCTGGCGCCCAGCCAACGGCCGGCGAGGGCGTCAGCACCCGGGCGGACGGCGGCAGAAGGGGGAAGGACGCGGCGCAACCGATCAGCGCGAGGCAGAGGGCGACGAGCGTCAGCCGCGCGCCAGGGCGGACGAGGCGCGCGGGAACGGTACGCCACGCGCGCGGCTGGACGTTCAAGGCACGTCGCCGTCGTCGATCATCTGGAGGAGGGGGAAGTCGTCGTTGCCCAACGGCAGATGGACCGCGGCATGGAGGCGCGACGACTCGTACACGGACATGAGTATCTCATGCGTCTTGACGGCGTTTTCGCCGCGGCACGGATGCGGCGGGCCTCCGTCCAGCCATGCGAGGATGGCGTCTACCTCGGCGCGCTTCGCGTTCGTAGGAGGCAGGTCCATGCGCCGCTCGCCTTCGGCCGTGATGACACGCATCGCGTAGCCTTCGGGGGCGTTCAGCGAGATCGTGCCGGCCGTTCCGACCAACTGGAACGCATAGGGTGGCGGGGCGACGTCTCCCTGCTCGATGAAGGCGCGCACGCCGTTTTCGAAGTAGATGTGCGCGATCGCGGCGTGCTCCACCTCGTGCCCGAAGTCCACCTTCGGCTCGGGCCGGTCGATCTGCCCCATTACCATCCGGGCGGGCGAATCGCCGACCAGGAAGCGCGCCAAGTCGACGACATGTGTGCCGTTTGCCAGGAGGTCGCGACTTCCGCAGTACGCGTAGATCCACTGCAACTGCCCTATCGCGCCCTCTGCCACCAGTTTCAGCGCCTGATTCGCGTTGGCGTCCCACCGATGCTGATGGCCGATCACGAGCTTGGCGCCGTTCGCGTCGCACGCGGCGACCATCTCCTTGCACTCGCCGAGCGACACGGCCATCGGCTTCTCACAGTGCACGAGCTTCACGCCCGCCTCGGCCGCGGCCTTGGTCATTTCCGCGTGCAAGGGCGGCCACGTGCATACGCTCACGATGTCCGGCGCGTCCTCTGCGAGGAGTTCCCGGTAGTCGTCGTGCATCGTTGGGATGCCGTGCGCTTCGGCGAACTCGCGGCCCCGCGCCGCGTCGACCTCTGCGCCGGCGACTGTGTCGACATCGTCGCGGTTGGCGTAAGCATTTGCGTGGCCGCCGGCGACGCGCCCGCAGCCCAGTATCGCATATCGGTAGGACACGAGATTGCTCCTTCTGCCAGGCGGACTGAGTATACCATCGGGATGAGGAGGCGTCATCGCGCCCTGGGCGGACGGGGCGGCGTCTTCGGCGCCGGACTCGTCTTGATGGCGTTCGGCGCCGGCTGTATACTTCCGTAGCTCAGCGTCGGAGTAACCGATCCCGGGGACGGTATCCCAGTAGGAGATGAGCGCCGTGAACAAGCTGATCGCACTAGTCGCGCTGGTTGGGCTGACCGTCTGGGCCGGGTGTAGCGCGCAGACGGCGTCCGTTTCCGCCGCAACCGACGATGCCGCGGAGGCGGCAGCCGGGAACGTGGCCGCGGCGCCCACGGACCCCGTTGAGACCGAGACAGATGCTGTCGTGGATGCGGCCGCGGTCGCTGCCGTAGAAGCCGCGCCGGAGACCCCGAAGACACGTGAAACACCAACCACCGCTGCCCCGTCGTTGCTGATTCCGGGCGGAGTGGCCAAGGAGAAGCCGGTGGCAGACGCCTCACAGCCGGACGCCGAAGTAGTCGTACTCGAGACCGCCCGGGGACGGATCGTCATCGAACTGTATCCGGCCGACGCGCCGAAGCATGTCGCGAATTTCAAGAAGCTGGTGGGCGACCGCTTCTACCAGGGCGTCGGCCGCACGTTCCACCGCTACGAGCCCGACTTCGTCATCCAGGGCGGCGACCCTGAAGGACGCACGAACCGCGCCGGTTCCGGCGGCCCCGGATACAACATCCCGGCGGAGATCAAACGGAAGCACCTCAAGGGGACCGTCGCGGCGGCGCGCCAGGGCGACAACGTGAACCCTGACCGCGAGTCCAGCGGGAGCCAGTTCTACATCTGCCTCAAGGACGTACCGTTCCTCGACGGGGCGTACACGGCGTTCGGACAGGTGGTCCAGGGCATGGACACGGTCATGAAGCTGCGCAAGGGTGATGAGATCACCAAGTGCGTGCTGATGCCGCATTCGTCGGTCGTGCAGGAATAGGCCGAAGACGCGGCGGAGAGCGCCGACGTTTGCGGGATGGCGCGTGGGCGCTCAGGCGCCCGTGCTGGTGGGGTGATCTCCCGTGCTCCTGGTCGTAGACATAGGCAACACGAACGTCACCTTCGGCGTGTTCCAGGGCGAGGAACTGGCGCGGGCCTGGCGCATCCGCACGGACACCACGCGCAGCCCGGACGAATACGGCGTTCTCCTGCTTGGCATGTTGGGCCACGAGGGCTTTGAGGCGGCCGGGATTGCTGCGGTCGCTCTCAGTTCAGTGGTGCCGGCGCTCACGGCGGTGTTCGCGGAGGTCGCGGCTCGGTATTTCGGTCGCGAGGGGGTGTTCGTCCGGCCTGGATCGGACACGGGGGTCACGCTGGATGTCGACCACCCGTCGGAGGTGGGCCCGGACAGGATCGCCAACGTCGTTGCCACGCGCGAGCTGTATGGCGCGCCCGCGGTGGCCGTTGACTTCGGCACGACGACGAACTTCGACGTGGTCGGGCCCGACGGCGCGTTCGTGGGCGGGGCGTTCCTGCCGGGCATCCGCATATCGATGGACGCGCTCTTCAGCCGGGCGACGCTGCTTCGCCCCGTCGATCTCGCGGAACCAGCTTCCGTCATCGGCCGCAACACGGTCGACTGCCTTCAGTCGGGACTGTATTACGGATTCCTGGGGCAGATGGAGATGATGCTGCACCGGATTCTCGACGAGCTCGACACGCCAGCCGTCGTCGTCGCGACCGGGGGGCTCGCGGACGTCATCGCGAGTGGGTCGCCGCTCGTGAATCATGTGGACCCGTATCTGACACTCAAGGGCTTGGAGCTGATACACAGGCGCGCCGTGGCGTAGCACGGCCGGTCTCTGGCTATGCAGAATCTGCGACTGGAGATGGTGGAGCGATCGACGAGCCTGGGCCTGCGGCCCGTGGGGATCGGTCTGTACGTGGTGGACGAGGCGATCCGGGGCGTTGTGCCACCGACCGAGTGGATGCATCCTGCGTTCAAGGAGTGGCTGCCGGCCTTCGTTGGGCGGCTGCATGCGCGCTTCGTCCACGCGCTCCCACCCGAGCAGCGTGAGGCGATCTCCGAGGTCGCGGAACGGCCGTTACGCGAGATGTATTCGTTCCACCTGGACCCTCAGGTCGCATTCCATCCCGAGCGCTACACGCCGGACCCGGAGCTGAACGCTGTGAGCTATCTGAGACGAGCCTACGGCGTCGGGGCGGTGCGCGATGTGTGCGCCCGTGTGCGGAACCATGTCCTCATGGACCCGTCAGAGAGCATCTGCTATACCGTGGACGGCGCGATCCGGTTCCTGGACGCGATATGGTAGAGCGGCCGTTCAGAACGGAGCGTCGCCGGCGGGAGCGGCAGTGTCAGTGGCATCCAGGGCAAGCCATGCCTCATGCATCTCGCGCCCCTGCTCGCGGTATTTGGCAGCGAAGTTCGTGACGATCTCGCCCTCGGCGTCGTACCTGCCCTCTTCCACTAGTCGAAAGGCTCCGGATGCCTCCACGACTAGCAGCAGTTCGTCGAAGTAGTCGGCTATGTCGGTGGCGATGTGGAGCGCGCCGTCGGGGCGGAGCGCCCTGGCGACGGAGGCCGCGAACTCGGGCGTCATGACGCGTCGTTTGTGGTGCTTCTTCTTGGGCCAGGGGTCGGGGAACTGTAGGTGCACGACCGACACAGACGCCGGCGGCGTCTGTTCGGCGAGGAACTCGCGCGCATCGGCGCGGAGCAGCCGGACGTTGGGTATAGCTCGTCGGGCCACGCGCTCACACGCGACGTAGAAGGGCTTGGGGACAACCTCAATGCCCAGGAAGAGCGTTTCGGGCCGGGCGGACGCCGCGTCGATGAGGTACATGCCGCGGCCGCATCCCACGTCGATCTCGACCGGCCCGTCTGACCCGAAGACGGCTTCCCAGTGGACCTGAGACCCCAACTGATCTGCCGGGATCTCGACTGCTTGGGCGGAGTCAGTCAACACGGCCGCTGGCCCTGCGCACGATCGGGTCGGCCCCGGAGCGGGCCTGGACGGCGCGCGCCGCGTCGGCCGCGAGGGCCGCGCTGCGGAACGAGCCTACGACGACACGGTACCACTGCCCGCTGGGAAGTCGGGCCTTTTCCAGTCTGGCGCCAGGGCCGAGAGTGTCCTTCAGGGAGGCCGCGGCCGCTCGCCGTCGGAACGAGGCGATCTGCAAATAGTAGGGCCCGGCCGCGCCGCCTGCCCCATCGGTCGTCCAAGACTCTTCCACGATGCGCCCGCCCACGATCCGCACCGTCTTGGCGCCACGGTCCGAATAGCGCGGCCCTGCATCGCCGGTCTTGGCGTATCCACGGAACGTCTGGTCGAAGGTTACCGTCGCCGAAGATTCGCCGGTCGGCGTGATGGCGACATTCTCGACATCCACCTCGACGCGCTCGTAAAGCCGTGTCAGGTGCTCGACGTGCGCGGCGAGCTCGTCAAGGCCCACCATCGGGTCGGTCGCCGTGTTCCTGGCGACACGGTGGACGACGGCGCCATCCGCGTAGTGAGCCAGAAGCGCTTCGCGGTTGCCGCTGGCCCAGGCGGCCCGCCAGCTTTCCAGCAGCTGGCCCACCGGCAGATTCGGCGAAGCAACAGCACGCGGTTGCGCAGGCTTACGGCGCAGCAGGATGGACGCGTCCTCCTCGCGGGCGAGCGCCTCGAACACTGCCCGCACGGCGCCGTACCGCTCCGCCGGCACGGTGTGCTGTCGAACGACTAGCTGTAACTCGTAAAGGACGCGGGAGCCCTCGGCCTCGGCGTCCCGGCTCAGGGAGGCAAACTCGGTCTGGAGGAGAAGGGGGTCAGGCAGGTCGACGGCCTCGAAGTTGTCAGGTACCTCGACGCTGACAGCGCGCGTGAGGGTGTTGGGCACGCCGAGGACGATGGGGCCTTCTCTCTCGGGCTCGGCCACCATCGCCGCGTACGCGCCGAGGCCCGCGCTCGGGATGGGTATCGTCCAGGCATCATCGGTCTTGGCGCCGTAACCGCGCACGCTGAAATCGGCGGTGACGGAGAACTGTTCCGAGGGGTCCACGAGTCCGGCTATCTCGGCGCTGTCCACTGCGACACCCGGGTACTCGGAGCTCATCAGTGATCTCAGATACTCCGGCAGAACGGCTTGCGGGACGGCTTGGTAAGCGCGACGCACGTCGGTCGCATGGGTGCCGGTGGCCGTGAGGTTCTCCGACCCGTACACGGCGCCGTCGGCGTCTGTCCCGAGGGTCAGCGTCCAGTCGTAGCGATTCGCGTCGGCGCCATCGACGGGGGTCCGCACCCACACCGGGGCATCGTCGGTGATGAGCATTGCCGTTCGGCCCTGGTCGCTCGCCGGGAGACGCCCGTATGGCATCGTGTCATCCGTCGGGTCGACCCATGCATAGCCGCCGGGGGCAGAAGGGTCGGGGACCGCGAGTATCATGTGCGAGAACTGCCCCAACGACGGTAGGTCGACGTCGATGTCCGATCCGCCGTAGACCGGGTTGATGAGCGCTGGATACGCCCTGACACCCACGGCCTGGAACATCGTCATCAGGAGCGCGCACTTGTCCTTGCAGTCGCCGTATCGGTGTCGGAGGACCTCGCCAGCGGCGTGCGGCTGGAATTGCCCCTGGCCGAGTTGGATCGCGACGTAGCGCGTCTCGGTCGCGACGAAACTCGCGAGCGCCCGCAGCCTCGCGTCGTGGTCGACGGCGCCCTCGACGGTCTCCGCCACCTGCTCGGACACCGCGCCGTCGAGGGTTGTCCGATCGATGAGCAGAGAGCGATACCAGTCGTGCAGCGTGTCCCAGTCCTCGACCGACGAGAAGGCGAACCTGGGGAGCACGTCGTCTGCCGGAGGGCCGTTGGGTTCAGGTGTGTGGGCGGGCGTCTCGCCATATGCCCACGTGTACGTGACATCGGGCCCCTGGACCATGCCGTTCTCGTCGGGCTCCGGGGTGATCGTGGGTTGTAGCTCGCACTGGTACGCTTTCCACAGGAACGGCACGCCGTTGGGGGTGCGTAGCGCGTATTGGCTGGCCAGAGTCGTGTGCGGCCCCTGAAAGGTCATGGCGCCCCAGAACCACAGATTGTCCGTGTTGCCGCGACCTACCTTGTCCTCGACGGTCACCTGGTATTCGAGGACGACGCCCTCGGCAAGCGCAGGGAAGGAGATGACCTTCCACAGCGAATCGGAATACAGGTTGAATGTCAGCGCCTCAGGGGGCGTGACATCGTGGATGCTATCGGCTCCAACCGGCACCACGGTCCCGTCTGGCAGGACGGCGCGCGCTATGTTCACGCCGATGTTCTGCGACGAGGAGTTGTAGGGAATGGCGACCTCGCCGTATGCCGCGAAGGCGCGTCTGTGTAGCAGTTTCACCACCTGGCGCGTGGAGAATCGCGTCCTGCCGGTGGGCGTGATCTCGTGTTCGGACCTGCTGAGTAGGACCAGGGCGTCGTGATCCGGGTATTCGTCGGAACCAGGGGCGGCCAGTATGATGTCCGCGACGTCATCAACGAGTATCTGGGCCGCCGGCACGGCGTCAACGACCTCCAGTGACGCGTCCTCAATGAGGGCCGCCACTCGCTCAATGTCCGCGCGCGCCTCGTCGTCGTCGGCATCAAGCGCGTAAGCCTGTTGGTATTGCGCCTTCGCGCCGGGAAGATCGTCGAGCCGCTCGTGGATCAAGCCCAGCCGCATGTAGGGGCGCCGGTCTGCGGGCGCGACGGCGATCAGACGCGTGTAGGCCTCGACGGCGTCGGGCAGTCGTCCCGCGCTCTCGTATGCCAGGCCGAGGTAGAAGTCCAAGTCCTCGGCATCGGGTGACGTGCGCATCCGATCGAGCGCGTGCGCGGTCTCCAGGGCCGCGATGGCGTCGCCGATGCGGCCGGCCTGGCGATACGCCAACCCCAGGTGCACCAGCGCGTACACATTCTGGTGGTCCTCGGCCAGCACACGTTCGAATTGCGCTGCGGCCGCCGCGTGGTTCCCGGCCGACTCCTCCACGAACCCCAGGTAGTTGCGTACCTCGACATCGTCGGTCAGAGCGAGCGAAGCCGACAGATGGCGACGCGCGCCGTCGTGGTCACCCACGGCCGACAGCAACTCGCCGAGCTTGCGGAGGACGTCGGGCTCATCTGGCCGGATGTCGAGGGAGCGCTCGAGGAGCGAAATCGCGGAGGCGTAAGCGCGCACGCTGATGTGCGTGTTGGCGTCGTTCACCAGGTCGGACCAAGGGGGAGACGGAAGCGGGCGCGCGGCAATCGGGAGCTCGGCGCCACAGCCAGCGTGGTACCCGAGCACCATCAGTATGGTCGCGAATGCGATCGCCTGCGGTCGGTACACAGCAGGAGTTTCCCGGTTGGTAGTCATGCCGGCGCCCATGCTAGCCGTTACGGTATTCTACGCGTGATCCGCCGGATCGGACAAGGCGGCCCGTGTGCGGGGGTGTGCTCATAGGTAGTTGGTAGACGCGGATGGGATGTGGCAGCGTCTCAGCAGTGTTTGTTGCTATCGACGCCGTTCAGACGCCGAAGGGACGCT
>NYZG01000061.1 GCA_002687025.1 Candidatus Poribacteria bacterium | reverse complement strand
GAACCGCCCGGTGCGGACCCGCATGCCGGGTGGTGTGGGAGGGGATCGGCAGGGACAACCTGCCGCCCCTATCCCGATCAGAAACTAGGGGCAGGCCAGGCGGACACGCGAGCTCGCCTGCAGGCCGTGCTGGACGACCTGCGATAGGCGCGGTTCTGTTTTGCTCACCGGAAGGCCGGGCAGGTAGTATTCCGGTAAGCACCTGTTCCCACCAAGGACTGAATACCGTGCCTCTTGTAATCGTTGGGCTGGTCGTCGGCGTGTTCGCGTGGTTCGCCTTTGTCGACACCATCTCGGGCGGTGACGCCTAGTCTGCGTTCTGCTCGCCCGACATCTCCCGGGACGTCTGCCATGAGAATCGCCGTGGGATCGGACCATCCGGCGTACCATCTGAAAGAGGCGGTGAAGGCCCATCTATCGGACCGTGGTATCGACGTGGTGGATGTCGGCACGGACAGCACCGAGTCCACACACTACCCGAAATACGGCGCCGCCGTCGGAGAGCTCGTCGCGGACGGCTCCGTGGACAGGGGCATCGTGATGTGCGGCACGGGGATCGGCATCTCCATCGCCGCCAACAAAATCCCCGGAGTGCGCGCCGCGCTCTGCTCGCACGAGGCGCACGCCGCGTTGTCCCGCGAGCACAACGACGCCAACGTCCTCGCGCTCGGGGCGCGTTTCACGGCCATCGAGCACGCGCTGTCCATCGTCGATACTTGGCTCGACACCAAGTTTGGAGGAGGTCGCCACGAGCCGCGCGTGGACATGCTCACCGCGCTCGACACGCGATGGAAGAGCTCCCCCAAGTCGTAGTCTCTCGCCGTCTCGGCTATGCACCGCTAATATGCAGCGCACTGTTGCAGGTTCTTGTCGCCTGCGGTGGCCCCGTTGTGCCGGCGGACGATCCCCCGGTGGCCTTGCGATTCACCGAGGTCGCCGTCGATGTCGGTCTCGACTTCACCGGGCATCAGGGCGATGGGCTGCTCGACTACATCCCGGAGACCGTGGGCTCCGGCGCGGCGTGGATCGACTTCGACAACGACGACGACTGGGATCTATACGTCCTCGACGGCCCCGGGCATCCGAACGTCCTGTACCGGAACGACCGCGGACGCTTCGTCGACGTGACCGACGAGGCCGGCGTCGGGCATCTCGCCTCCGCCATGGGCGTCGCCACGGCGGACTACGACGGCGACGGCCACACCGACATCTTCTTCACCACCTTCGAATCCCCCGATGTCCTGTACCGAAACCGGGGCGACGGGACGTTCGAGGACGTCACCCAGGCCGCGGGCGTGGGCGGCTTACCGGAGGAATGGGGGGCATCCGCGGCGTGGGGCGACACCGACGGCGACGGCGACCTCGACCTGTACGTAGCGCGGTACATCGACTTCACCGAGCCCGGCTCGACCCAGGAGATATACCCCGCCGAGAGAACGACGGACCTGATAACGCTCGTGCCGGACCCGTATCCAGCTCAGGCGAACGCGCTGTACCGGAACAACGGCGATGGGACCTTCACCGACATCGCCGCGAGCGCGAAGGCGGAGGATTCTGCCGGCAAGGGCCTCGGCGTGGCCATCGTGGACTACGACAACGACGGCGATCTCGACATTTACGTAGCCAACGACGTCAGCCGGAACGCCCTCCTGAAAAACCGCGGCGACGGCACGTTCGAGGACGCCGGATTCCTGACAGGCACGGACGATCAGCGACAGGGAATGGGCGTCGACTTTGGGGACGCCGACGACGACGGCGATCTCGACCTGCTCATCACCAACTGGCAGAACGAGATGAACGCCTACTACCGCAACAACACGCTCGCGCGCGATGGTAGCCCGAACTCCGACAGCTTCGACGACATGTCCACCGACGCCGGCCTAGGCGACACGAGCGTCGGCCTCACGGGATGGGGCGCCGCGTTCGAGGACTTCGACAACGACGGCGACCTCGACATCTACGTCACCAACGGGCACACGAGCCCGAGCGACGACGATCCCGGCGTGTGCGAAGCGCAGCGCGATCAGGGGAATCGCAACGACGGCCCGCGATTCACAGAGATGCTCGACGCCCTCAGCGTCGGAGAGTGGGGCGCGGGGCGAGGCGTCGCCACTGCGGATTACGACGGCGACGGCGACGCGGACGTGCTCGTCACGCAGAACAACGGCCGAATCCTCCTGTTCCGCAACGACGTGGGCCAGAGCCGCGACTGGATAAAGGTGAGGGCGCCAATCGGCACGCGTCTGGCCGTGACATCACGCGGCACAACGCAGGCGCGGGCGCTCGTCGGTGGGACCAGTTACCTGTGTGCGCGCGCGCCGGAAATCGTGGTGGGTCTTGGGAGCGATGCCGCAACGTCACACGTGGAGGTGAGGCTGCCCGGCAGACCCAATCCGCTGACGCTGCCCGCGCTGGAGCCGGGCACGACCGTCGCGTACGCGTGGGGCTCCGAACACCCACGCATCCTGCCTCGGTACTGACACGATAGTGGCGCCGTACCCACCATGGTCCGCGGAGCTGAAGCGCTGCTCACGGCGCCCACCACGATGCCCCCGCCCGCAGCCCCCGCGCGGCCCAAAGACGACCTGTTTCGACAGTGTCGTGGAGCGCGCCACGATGCGCGCCAAACCGTGGTTAAGCCGCTTGCCGGGCGGGATCGCGGGCGATTTCCCGCGTCAGGATGTGTTGACTATTCGGGCCCGACTCGCCTAAACTGAGTATGACGCGGGCAGGTTTCGCACGCAGTCCCACTGCCGGATTGCCGCGGCCTCAAGGGGGTTCTCCGCCATGCGTCCTACCCGGAGAAGGTCCACTTGACACAGGGAGCGCCCAATGTCGCAATCGAAGGCTGAGTCTGGCAAGTCGGCTCCGTTTCCAGGCATTCCGACAACGGCCGACGGGTCTGAAACCGTCGTATGGGTCGAGACCAAGATAACTCAGTCCGCCTGTGCCTACCCGATTACTTCGTCCTCGAAGATGGGAGAGGGCTACAACCTCGCCGTCTCGAACGGGACGAAGAACCTCTGGGACGATACGATCATCTTCCTCGAGCCCGAATCCGAACACAGCGCCGCGACGGCGTGTGAAGGCTTCGCCCTGGCCGGGGGGCGGACGACGACGTTCACGTCCGGGCAGGGACTGGTCCTGATGAAGGAGGTCCTCTACACGATCTCCGGCAAGGGCCTCCCGATCGTGTTCCACATCGGCGCCCGCGCGCTCACGTCCCAGTCGCTGAACGTACACGCCGGACATGACGACGTGATGGCGGTAGCGGACTGTGGCTGGGGGATGGTCTTCGGAATGAACGGCCAGGCCTCCGGTGACCTGGCGGCGATCGTTCGCCGCGCCGCCGAGGATTGCGGACGTCCCTTCATGAACGTCCAAGACGGCTTCCTGACCACGCACACGGTGGAATCAACGCTGCTGGCCGAGCCGGAGCTCCTCAAGGACTTCGTCGGCAGCCCTAGCGAGCGCCTCACGAGCCTGTTCGACCCGCACAACCCGATCATGACGGGCACCGTGCAGAATCAGGACTCGTACATGAAGGGCAAGATCGCCCAACGCGCCTACTACGACGACATGATGCCCGCCCTCAAGAGCGCCATGGAAGAATGGGGTCGTCTAACCGGCCGCGAGTATTCCGTGGTCGAGCCGTACCGCATGGACGACGCGGAATACGCCCTCGTCGGCATGGGCAGCATGATGGAAACCGCCATGGCGTCGGCGGATTACCTGCGCGAGCAGGGGAAGAAGGTAGGCGTCGTGCACGTCTCGGCGTTCCGCCCCTTCCCGGGGCCGGAGATCGTCGAGGCGCTTAAGAACGTCAAGGCGTTCGCGGTCATAGAGCGCATGGACAACCCGATCGCGCAGTCGAACCCGTTGACCGCCGAGATCAAGTCGTCGTTCGCAGACGCGCTCACCGGTCACGCGGGCTACCCGACGATCGACACGATACCGGTGATCTACTCCGGTTCGGCCGGTCTTGGCAGCCGCGACGTCCGTCCCGGCGATTTCGTCGCCACGTGCGCGCACATGTGGAACAACGGCGAGCCGCGGTACTTCGTCCTCGGCATCAAGCACGACCTGGCCCTCGATCCGCCCTTCGATCCCGACATCCGGCCCACCGGTTCCTTCTCGATGCGGGGGCATTCGGTCGGTGGGTTCGGCTCGGTGACGACGAACAAGGTAATCGCGTCGTTCCTGGGAGAGCTCGGGTGGAGTGTGCAGGCGTACCCGAAGTACGGCTCCGAGAAGAAGGGCCTCCCGACCACGTACTTCCTGTCGGTGGCCACGGAGCCGATCCGCACGCACTGCGAAATGAACCACGTCGAGTTCGTCCCCCTGAACGACGTCAACGCGTTCCAATACGGCAACCCCCTGGGCGGGTTGCAGGAAGACGGAATGCTGTTCATCCAGAGCGACAAGACGGACCCCGCCGAGGTATGGTCCGCGATTCCATACGAGTCGCAGGAGATCATCCGCAAGCGGAACATCCGCGTGTTCGCGCTGAACACCGTCAAGATCGCCCGGGAAGTCGCGCCGACGGCGGACCTCGAAATGCGCATGCAGGGGATCGTTCTCGCCGGCATCTTCCTGCGGGTGTCGCCGATCGTCGAGGCCGCGAACGCCACGAAGGAAGACCTCTTCGTACGCATCGAGGACGCCCTACGCAAGTGGTTCGGAAAGCGCGGCGAAGCGGTCGTTCAGGCGAACGTCCAGGCGGTCTCGCGCGGCTACGAGGAAGTGTTCGAGATCCCGGCCGCCATCATAACGCCGCCGCAGGAAGCAGAGGTCGCGTAAGAATGCCGAAGATCCTCGACTACGTCGAGTACACGAAGACCGACGACGGCTGGACGAGCCAGAAGATCCATGACGACGGAGATTTCGTCATGGAGCGGCGTGAGCAGGACGCCATCGACGCCGACGTGCGCGAGATAGAAACCGGAGCCCGACCCAGTTGGACGCGGCTGGGGCTGCCCCGGATCATCGTCAACGGCGACACGTTCCGCGCACGCGACGAAGACTGAAAGGACGACCTCAGCGGATGAGCGATGCAAACACGACCGACGCTCCCAAACCGTCTCCCGCGCTGCTGGACATCGACGAATTCAACCGACGCATCGTCGGCGCATATAACCGAGGCGTAGCCGAGAAAGAACTCGAAGCCGATACCGCAACCGCGCTGAGCGTCGTGCCCGCGGGCACGGCCGTCCTGCGCGACTTCAGCTATATCGCTCCCGAGTTGCCCATATACGACCCCTCCAACTGCATTGCCTGCATGGAGTGCGTCATCGAGTGCCCCGACACCGCGATCCTGGCCAAGGTCGTACATCCCGACACGCTCGACGAGGAGACGGCGAAGATCTCCGACCCCGACGTGCGCGAGGCAGTGCGTTCTCGGTTCACGAAGACCAAGAAGTACTGGGATGCGTACGAGCGCAAGGAAGAGGGCTCCGGCGGCCTGTTCGGCATCTTCATCGACCCGACGAAGTGCAAGGGTTGCGCCGAGTGCGTCGACCAGTGTGACGACTTCGCCCTGTCGATGCTACAGAAGACCGACAAGAACATCCCGCAGTACCGTCAGACGTGGAACGCCTACGAGAACCTGCCGGACACGTCGCCCGACTACATCAACGAGCGCCTTCTCACCGACATGATGCTGACGGAGCGCACGCTGCTGTATGCCGGCGGCGCCGGCTCCTGCGCGGGATGCGGTGAGGGGTCTGCCATTCGGATGATGCTCGCCGCGACCGGGTTCAAACACGGCGCCGAGCAGGTCGGGATCGTCGCGGCAACGGGCTGCAATACGGTGTATGCCGCCACGTACCCATACAACCCCTATCGCATACCGTGGACCAACTCGCTCTTCGAGAACGCCCCGGCCGACGCGATGGGCATACGCGCGCGGTGGAATCAGATGGGCTGGCAGGACAAGAAGCTATGGGTCCTGGGTGGCGACGGCGCCATGAACGACATCGGCTTCCAGTCGCTCTCGCGCATGATGCTTTCCGGCATGGACATCAACGTGCTGGTGCTCGATACGCAGGTCTACTCGAACACGGGTGGTCAGGCGTCCACGGCGTCGTACACGGGTCAGAACACGAAGATGTCGTTCCACGGCACGGCCATCAAGGGGAAGACGGAAAAGCGCAAGGAACTGGCGCAGATCTGCATGATGCACCCGGACGTGTACGTCGCCCAGACGACGTGCGCGGACTTCAACCACTTCTACAAGGCGGTCATGGCCGCCAACGAGTATCCGGGGCCCGCGATCATCAACGTCTACACGACGTGTCAGCCGGAGCACGGCGTCGCCGACGACATGGCCTCGGCGCAGGCGCGTTTGGCGAAGGAATCGCGCGCGTTCCCGATCTTCATCCACGATCCGCAGGCCGGCGATCTTCTGAAGGAACGCATCGACCTGCGCGGCAATCCCTCGGCCAGGGCAGATTGGTACACGGTCCCGAAGACGGGCGAGGTGATCGACTTCATCACCTTCGCGCGTTCCGAGGGTCGCTTCGCGAAGCATTTCGACGCCGACGGCAACCCGTCCGACGAACTGCTCGCCGCCAAGGAAGACCGCTTGAGGAACTGGCGGATGCTGCAGGAACTCGCCGGCAACATCTAGCCCGTAGTCACATTACGCATTGGAGAGGGGCGGCCACCGGGTCGCCCTTTTCTGTTGCCCCACCCCCGCCATCGGATGACACGGCCGGCGCGGGCTCGCGAACGCGTCGCTCGGCCACAGCGCCGTTCCGTACTATCACGAGGGGGCATTCCGCGCCCGCCGACACCAGGTTCAGACCACAAGGAGGAGCGCGAGATGGGAAAGACCTACCAGTCCATCGTGATCGACAAGCCGGCCGGCGACGTGTGGGCCACGGTCCGTGATTTCCACGACGTGTCGTGGGCCAACCCCGTGTTGACGTCTTGCGAGGCGGTCGGTGACAAGGCGGGCGACCAGATGGGCGCCAAGCGCGTGCTCAACGACGCCTTCCACGAGACGCTCGTCGAGATCAGCGACCTGAACCGCGCTCTGAGGTACAGCATCGACGATGGTCCGGCGCCCGTATCGAAGGACGATCTGTCCGACTACGTCGGCGCGCTGGCCGTGCACGAGATCACCGAAGGCGGCGGCTCGTTCGTGGAATGGTCGTCGAGTTGGGAAGGAAGGGACGACGCGGCCGTCGAGTTCTGTCACACTGTCTACGTGGCGCTTCTCGGTCAGTTGAAGCAGGCGCTCTCGTAGCGCCTGCGTCGGACAACGTAGGGTGGAGGCGGGATGATTCGCGTGCCTAAGTTCTGGCGTGGGATGTGTGCGGCGGGGCTCGTTCTGTTCGGGTTACACGGAGCGGCGCAGGCGTGGTGGCCCGAGGGCCACGCCATCGTGACGCGCGCCGCGGTTCGGTCGCTGGGTGACGACATGCCCGGGTTCCTCCGCGACGGCGAAGGCATGATCGCCCACGTGGTGAAAGACCCCGACATCATCAAGAACCGCGTCGTGCCGCAACTGAACTCTACCGAGGGACCGGAACACTACCTGGACCTGGAACTGCTCCACGGCCGCGATCTTCCGCCCACCCGAGGCGAGTTCGTCGCGCTATGTCAGGAACTCGACGAGAACCCGAAATACGTCGGCTTCCTCGCCTATTCGGTCGCTGAGTGGACGCAGCGCCTGGCCGTGGCGTTCGCGGAGCATCGGAAATGGCCGGACAACCCGCATATCCGTAACAAGGCGCTCTATATCGCCGGTGTCCTCGCGCATTACGCCACCGACGCCGGCCAGCCTCTCCACGTGACGATCCACTTCGACGGACGCGTCCCCGAAGGCGGCAAGCCGCCGCACAACGGCATCCACGAGAAGGTCGACGGGCTAATCCAAGGCCACGGGCTCACGGAAGACGACCTCGCGTCCGACGCGCCCCCTGCGGCGTATGAAGACCTGATGGCGGGGATCATGACCATGGTCGACGAGTCGAGGTCGCACATCGACGCGGTGTACGAGCTCGAAGCGGCGTTGCTCTCCGACGAAGACCCGTCCGAGGAGGACGCTGCGGCGATGCGCGCATTGGCCCTGGACCGGGGGAAGGCGTCCGCGGTATTCACCGCCGCCGTGTTCGAGACGGCGTGGGCGATCTCGGAGTCCGTATCGCTGCCGTCCTGGATCGACCGCTCGACGGACTGACTGGTCTGAGGCGATCCGCATCTACCCCCGCGTGGGGCGGCGACATGGACGCAGGACGCGTGGAGCTATCGCGATACGGCGCCCTCTCGGCGACGCCTTCGCCCGTGAACCGCATGATGACGCAGTTCGCCGTGGACTTCCGCGACGGCTACGACATCAACCTCGGCGTCGGCTACGTGAACGAGCGGACGATTCCCCGGGATCTGGTCGCCGCAGCGCTCAAGGAGGTGCTGTCGCGACCCGACAAATACCGTGTGCCGCTCAACTACGGCGGCGCCAAGGGATCGCCGAACCTCATCGGCGCCATCCGCCGCTTCTACCTGCGCAACCTCATCGGCGGCGTCACCGAGGCGGACCTCGCCGAGCGTGAGATCATCGTCGGCGCCAACGGCGCGACGAGCCTCCTGGAGTCGCTGGCAACCGTGGTGGGAACCGGCACGGTCGTTACCGGAGACCCGAGTTACTACATCTACACCAGCTACCTCCGCCGCGCCGGCTTCGAGATCCTGGCGATACCGGAGGACGAGCAGGGCATCCCCCCCGACGCGTTGGCGGCGCGGCTGCAACGGATGTCCGGCGACGAGCGGGACGCCATCCGCTTCGTCTACACGATGGCGGTGGGTAACCCCACCTCGACGGTGTTGTCTCAGCAGCGCCAGCTGCAACTGTTGGAGTTGGCGCACGAGCTCAGCGAGTCGCGGGGTGAGGCGGTGCCGCTGGTGGTGGACCGCGCCTACGCAGATCTGGTGCACGACCCGGCCATCACGCCGCCCACCAGCCTGGCTGCCCACGATAGCGCTGGGTTGCTGTACGAGGTGGGAACGGTGTCGAAGGTGCTGGCACCGGGCCTCCGCGTCGGCTACTTGGTCGGCGCCCCTGGGGCGATCATGCAGGCGCTGGTACAGCGCACCAGTGACCTCGGCTTCTCCGCGCCGCCGCTCAACCAGGAGGTGGTGAGCTGGCTGCTCGACCACCACATAGACGCGCAGCTACAGCGCGTACTGGGCGAGTACCGCGAAAAGGCGCT
>NYZG01000060.1 GCA_002687025.1 Candidatus Poribacteria bacterium | reverse complement strand
TTATCTGGACTTTGTCCGTTCATGCAGCGTAGCAGAGGGCATTGGTCAGGCGATCGACCATCTGGCTCTTCAATTTCCGCACATCGCTGATTTCCGGGGACATGCTGTAAATGGAAACCGCCCATAGCAAGCGGCGTACAGACGCAATGGCGTCCGAGAACGTCACCTTCCCCTTGGCATACCAGGCAGCGCCTCGGATGGGCAGGGCTCCGCGCTTCGCACGTCGATCCGCCATCAGCGTGATGATGGAATACAGACCCAGCAATGCTGGCGTCGCGCGCTGAATCGCCAGATCGCTCCACTGGCGCTGCGTCTCGATGCCCAGATGCGTCCGCGCTTCCTGGAACGTGGTCTCCAACTGCCATCGGAGCATGAACCAGGAGAGTATCTGCGACGGCTCTACGGACGGATCGGTGCACAGTAGCGCCTGTGTCGGGAACTTCCCCAGCGGATCTCGCGCCACCACCCAGCGGATCGGTACGGGCTTGGCGCCGATGTGATACCAAAGCGCCGTCGCCGAGAGGATCTCGAGCGGACGCTGCTCGTGGCTATACCACTTGGGCAGGACGATACGCGTCCAGCGCGTGTTCTCGTCCTCGATGATCGACTGGATCGTCGGCAGGCGGTCTCCCTTGAGCCGGTATCTTCCCAGCTGTCCCGGCTTTCTCGGCGCGGGAGGATCATACAACGCCGCGTTCAGGCGGAGACGGGTCACCATCGTCACCGGCTTCGGGAGTGAGATACAGTGTCCCAGCAGCTTGAGAACCGAGTAGGCGCCGTCGGCCACCACGACGATGTCGCGCTGCGGCATCCAACGGCGTAGTTGGGAGATCATCTGCCGAGCCCATTGGCTGGTTGTCTTGTAGCGACGCCCCTTCTCTTCGCAGTGCTGCTTCGAAGGCATCAACGCGGTGAGGAATGGAAGCGCCCAGACGCAGCCCGCCCAGGGAATCGGCGCGAGCAACATCATCGACATCCACCGAAGACCGGTCGACTTGACGATGATGTCCTTACTCGATCGCACCGGGTCGTAGTAGGTTCCTTTGGCGGTAATCCTCTTGCCACGCCTACGCTCGAGCGTCTCGTCGATGCCGACGATCAGTGGACCCATAGGGGCGAAGGCGCACACCAGCAACCGCAGCAGGATTCCCGCAGCGGCGAGACCGGACCACTTGGCGCGATTCAGAACACGATGGTAGTTCTGGAACGACGACTCCTGGTCCAAACCCAACACCCGGAGCGCGCTGGTGACCATGCGCTGACCTGGCGCGAGAATGGTCCCCATCAGGAGCACTTGGGCGTGTTGGAACACGCGGCGGGAGAACAGACACGAGAACGCGTTGATGGTGGGAGCCATCTCCGTGGGGAACCGAACCATGACGCGACCTTCCTGCTCAAAGTGCGAATGCCGTCGCACTGAGGTCGCGTTCTACACCTGCCAATGGACAAAGTCCAGATTATGTCGCCGAATCCCGCTCCACGACTGGCCTGTCGCGCGGGACCAGACGGCGACACAAGCCCCATTACCGTAGGCGTGGAGAAGCATGGTATGGTGGTCCCACACGCATATCCATTTTACTTCCCGCCCCGCGCGCACCTCTGCCCGGGGCGGTCTTCGTCGCACGTCCATGCACCGTGACTCCGTGTGACATAACGGCGATTCTCGGAAAGCTCCCTCGGCGGCCCGCCTTCCGGCAGCGGTTACTATGCCGCACTCGTCGAGTCTCGCCTTCCGCTGCCCCATATAGGGTTTACCCCTGAACATATGGCTATGGTGTAGGGTCTAGAGTATGGTGGTTGCGTGTTAAACCCATGCACCCGTCTCTCTTACCAAAGCGCAGCTAATGCACGAGCACGACCTGACCTCCTGGGATGGACAGTATTTCCGTTGCCCTGAGTGCGGATGTGGCTACCGGCTACAGGCCTCTGGGGCTCAGACCGATCGTGTGGACGAACACGAGGGCGTTGTGCA
Organism: Candidatus Poribacteria bacterium; assembly: GCA_002687025.1. Lineage (GTDB taxonomy): Bacteria > Poribacteria > WGA-4E. The sequence continues at coordinate 8,749 of NYZG01000060.1, read as the reverse complement.
GTGTCGCTACTGCGATAAGTGGACGTCCCTCGACCGGTCTCTGGTCCTCGATCCTGACTGAACATCTCGCCCACCTTCCGATAAGGCTCAATATGTCAACCTTCGACGCCTGAAACCCGCGCCATTACACAAGATGTTGGGAACTACCCCACCCGAACGGCGCAGATTGAGCGCAAGTCTGCCTCCCGCGGCACGCGCGGGCAAGATCCCAAGATGTTGTGGCGGACGACAGGCGGTGCTGGTGGGCGGAGTCGCCTAGGGAAAGGCGGCCTGAGAAGCCCGTGGTAGCGCTTCGCGCGCGGAGACGGGTTACGGCGAACGACTGCAAGAGCAACGGCATGACGGGCGTGCTGGGCGGCCAATCCGGCGGATCCGCGTGTGGGCTACGCATGCCCGATGCGAACGTGCCTGGGTCGCCTGGTTCGGCCGAACCACCGCTTCAACACGCCGGGCTTCGCAGGTTCTTCGGCCGGCGGTGCTGCCAGTTCCTGCATCCCCTGCGCGCGATGAAGCATGATCGCCTGCGCCTTCATCTGTTCCGTGAGCGACCCGATGCTGTCAAGGGCATTTTCTAGCAGCCGCCGCGTGTGGTCGTGGTCCTGGCGAAGCTGGTCGTTCGCGGATTGAAGTTCACGACGCGACGCTTCATGGTGCTGTTCGGCAGCACTGAGCTTGGTCCGCAGCACTTCGACTTCGGTGGCCAGTGCTTCTGCGCGTGATTCCGAAGGGTTCGGTTCGGCTTCGGCGCCCTGCCGAAAACCTTCGGCACCATACCGAATCTTCGGTTCGGCTTCGCCACCATCCCGAAGTTCCTCGGTATCATGCCGAGCTTTCGGTTCGGCTTCGGTTAGCCGTTCGATTTCGTCGCAAGGTATCCGCCACGCCTTACCATGCTTCGCTGCCTTAATAGCTCCGCTGGCAATGCGGTTTCGGACCGTGGTGTCGGACACGCCTAGGATACGCGCGGCGTCGGTAGCAGACAGGTACTGGGCTTCGGTCACAGGACGAACCTTCGGTGTGATTCCGAAACTTCGGTTTCGGTTTCGGTTCGGCTTCGGTATCGGTAGTGGATACGGGAATCGGCGGCACCCGATTACACCGCGCCAGGTGGGATGTCGGGGCGTGGCGCGCGTTTGCCTTGCGCGCGGCAGACGTGGCACCCATTGGCCGCAGGGCGCGTGTACGGCAAGATGGTGGGTGAAATCGCGGTCTGAAGTAGAAAGCGTCGCCCTCAGCTGAACATTGAGGCGACGCCTTCGAAGACCATTAAGAGCTGTGTCTGTCGTTGACCGCGACACACACGGCATACCGGTGATTTGCGTACCGGCATCTGAATAGTACGCCATGTCGGGATTCTGCACAAGCCGGAACGACCGCACGCTCGTGACGTGCACAAGAGACCCCCGTCCGGCAGACGGGGGCAACTTGAACATCAAGCGGTGACCCGCTCGCGTGTCCGTTAGAGAACGCCTCATGCTACGGCACGGGGAGGGTCGCCGCCAAGAGGAACAGGGACCATGGCGGCACAGATTGCGGCGACGAATATCGGCGACCAACACAACACGCCTCGACGGAACTGGTTCCACCTAAGCAAGGGATGGAAGCGTCATCCCAGATGGAAAGCCATGACGCCCGCGCACCGGGTGATCTTCTACACGATCCTCGACATCGCCAACGAGCTGTGGTTCCCCGACAGCGTCCAGCTCTGCGAGGCGGACCTCGCCGGCGAGTCCGGGACATCGACACGCACCGTGAAGCGCGCGCTCGAGGAACTGCGTGACGCCGGCGTGCTGCATTTCGGAACCGTGGAGCAGGACAGGGACCGTCGCATCGCCGTTCGGATACGCATCGACTACGACGCCCTCGAAGCCTGTGGCAGGCGGCAAAATGCCGACTCGACGGTGGCTAAGTCGGCAAAATGCCGACTCGATGGCGACGAGGCCCAGTCGGAATGCGGGTCGCCGTCGCCCCCAATACAACTCCAGAAAGAACAACGGAATTGTCCTGACGGACAACTTCGGGTTCCAGAAATGGGAGAGGAGCTTCGCGAAGGCGACCTGTGCCCCAAGTGCCAGACACACGCTCTTCACATCCGCTTCAAGACCGACGCCGCATCGCGAACGAAACAGCGTTTCCTGGCGTGCAGTGGTTACGAATCCGGTGGATGCCGTGGCTTTACGTGGAGCCTTGGTTCCACCGCCTATGCACCCTCTCAGCGTGTGCTGTCACAGGCATTGGTAGGCGCACGACACGCTCCCGGCAGACCTCCCATGGTGACCGACCTCCTAGCGCCGCAGCGCGTCGAGGAGGCATCAGAAACCGTGGAGTCGCGTCGCCCGGTGGACCTGTCAGAGTGGTTCACATGGGGACGTTACCTGCCTGAGGATCTTCTGCTGGCGTCGTTGTCGGAGGTGGACTCGGAACTAGCGGATCGGCATCGGCGTGAAGGCAGCTCGAAGCAGGCGATCCTGCGTGATGTGAAAGCGCGCCTTGCCGCCACGGGGTGATCTACCATTCCGGCGCGTTCAGCCGTTCCTCGACGGCGTAAATGCAGCCGGTGGACATGCCCATGCCTACGATGCGCGTCTCGGAGCATCCGGAGTTCGACCCGGACTTCTCGTTGGACTTCCCGCACTGGAATCAGGTGGTCGGCGACGCGATGCGCACGCTGACTCTGGAGGCGCTGGGAGAGGCGCGACTGGCGAGGGAACTGACGCATAAACCGGGCGGTGAGAGCGACTGGATGAAGGGCGTTGCGGCGGGAGCGCATCGGATCCTCAACGTGATTGCCGATCACGCGGAGATTCCCGTCCCGAACGAATCTGTCGTCTGAGCCCGGGACCTATGCGGTGTGTAGAGGGTTCGAGTTCTGTACAAGTCCACGGCGTGCGCCGCCGACTCAGTGCGACTCCCACGCGGTCCGTCGGGTGGCGAGGGCGGCGTTGCTGGGCGGGTTAGGCAGGTGCGTTAGGTCATCTACCTCGACGCGTAGCGCCTGCTTGTCGACATGGATCCTGTAGGCCACCTGGAAGGTCTCCGGGTGGATCGCCAGCAATTGCACGTTCATCGCCTGATGGTGCAGAGGGCACAGGACCAGGGCGTCTTGGGCGTCGCGTGAATCGGATCCCTGCTGAACGAGAAGCCAATACGGCGACAGCAGTTCCGTCACCGTGAGTCGGCAGAGGGCACACTCGGCCCCGTATTGCAGGAACACGTCCTCTCGCAGTTGCTTCTTGGAACGCGGAGGCGCGGCCGGCTTCTGTGGTCTTCTCGCCCTTCGTTGACCCATGGCGGCTCCCTCCACGTCGTCGCGCGTTTGTGATCCTGACAGACATCGTAAGCGACGCCAGGGACGGCGACTACTGCTCTCGTCTGAAATGGTAGAGACAGTTGGCGGGGCGAGAGACGCCCTGTTCCTGGCGTTTTACCGGCGTCTTCCTGGGGTCTTACCGACTAGAAAGTCAGTCAGGGCCTGCCTGTTCCCGGGTTTACCGACCTGGAGATGACTCTATAGGGAGGTGATTGGCGTCCGCGGTACTCCGTACCTCACCTTCTTCCCTAAAGAGTTCAGTACGGCCGGTAAACCCGGTAAATGCCAATGAACACTGGGGTCTAGCCCGGTAAAGCGCCGGTAAAACGGCGGTAACACGGTGCCCGAATCGGTAAAACGCGGGTCAGAATGGGAGATCAGTGTCCTCCTCGAGATTCTCGTCGTCTGGACCCCGCCACCGGACCCCTCTCCACACGTTCTTCTTCGCCAGCTCTTCGCCATGACGATCGTGGTCGTTGGGCGTACCCTTGCTGGTCTTCGCTCCCATCGCTTCCATCGCGCTATTGAAGTCGGCCCGTGACAGGGCCTGCTTCTGCTTAACGCCGGCTTCCTCGCACCAGTCTTGGTACGCCTTCCACACCTCTGTCTTTCCTAGTGTGGGGTGCAGATTCTCCCTGCCGGCTGCGCGATCTGGAAAGAGGTCGGGATCGAATATGCAGTTCTCTCCGAAGAACACACGGACGTGCTCGTTGTCGGAGCGGTACGACTCCATCGCCTGCAACGTCGATGTTGGCTCCGTGAAGCCGTTGGCGTCGGCGAGTTCGTGCAGTCCCGCGATCGCACGGTTCAGAAGTCCCGATAGCTCTGACGCCGTGGTCATCTCCGCCAGCATCTCGGATTTGTCGCGTCGGTCACTTCCCTCGAACCGGTTTGGGAACGGGATGATGCACCACCGACGGTAGTAGCCGTGCGTCTTATCCATGCTTTTGGGGATCTCGTTCGCCGAGTAGATCAGACGCGCGGAGGGCATGAACTGGAACGCGTGTTCTCCTTTCCTCTCGGCGGTGAGCATGTCGCCGGAGACTACCAGTTTAAAGACTCCCGTGGAGCGTAGTCCGGTGTTGTCCAGGTCGGCCTGCATGTTGGCGAGCTTGTCGACGAGGTTAGATGCGGCGAACCGGTCCTGGGCGAGCTTCTGCAACGAGACGCTCGCGCAGTTCTCCGCCCCCAGGAACTCTCTTAGCAGGTCGAGGAGTACCGACTTGCCGTTGGCCCCGGCGCCCGTGAACATGAACGCCTTCTGGTGGTCGGTCGTCGGCAGCATCAGGTAGCCGATGACTTGGTACATGAGATCGACACAGTCTTCCGGGAGCACCTGCTCGAGGAAGGCGTGGATGGCGGGGCACTCGGCGTCGGCGTCGTAGCGAACCGGGATCTGTATCGTAGACATCGCTTGTGGAGTGTGCGACGCCTTCTCGCCCGTTCGCCAGTTGACCAGGCCGTTACGGACGTTGATCCACGAGTGCGGCAGGTCGTCGTTCCTTAGCCGGCCTGTGTTGCACTGTTCCTCCGCATCGATCACGACCGACAGCTTCAGCTCCGCGACGGCGCGATTTCGCCTATCGTCCGTGGATAGGTCATTTAGGATCTGCTTGGTCAGAGCGTGCGCTACGCCTGTACCGTCTGGGCGATATACGCCAGCCGCATAGTGATACAGGGTCACCGGCATTCCCTGCCCGTCGGCAACCGCGAACCAGTGCCGGAGTCGCCGTAGCTCTTCCGCGAGTACGGCTGGTCTGTACGGGTTCGCTCGACCGAACCCCTTCCCAACGACCCGCTTCCGAATCTCCGCGATCTCGTCACGCTTGGATGGCGTGCGCTCATCGGGTAGCGTGTCCTGCGCCGAGGCTGCTGCAACGGCTACGTCGTCGCCTCGCACCGTGTTGGGCGGGTTCACGATGTCGTCCGGCAGTTCCGACAGTATTCTGTCGGGCTGGGGCGGTGGGGTAGAGCCCGGCGTACGCGGGACATGTTCAGCACGGACCCATTTGGGCACTGCGGGAAGGATGCAGCGCCGCAGCTCCTCGTCTGGATACGGCGGATCGCAACGTGCCGCGAAAACCCGTACTGCCTGGACGATCGCGTCCTCCCCGAACTCTTTGCCGCAGAGGGCGCCGACAAGACGCGTGAGGGTCTCGTACCGTTGTCCGTCGGTCGCTGCGGCCCATTTCTGTTGGTAGCGCAGAGCGCGCTCCCCTTCGTCCATCCGGCTGGGGTTGGGTGTCGTCCCGTTGGCCTGGACGGCTGGCCGGGGGTTGTTGGCCTGCGGAGCATGCGCGCGATGACGTGATGCATCGACCTCGAGTGCCGCGCGGGCGAGCGTCCAGAACCATTCCGGTGGGTCAGACAGGGTCGACTGGAAGCCGGTCTTTCCGGTGCAGTAGGGCGGGCGAATCCACTCGTACCCACCCGCTTCGGTTGTCGACGGTGGCAGCGGCACGCAGTGATTTCCCTGCGCTTTGACTTCGACGAGCGGAACGCCGATATCGTCCGCGAGCCTTCGACTGATGCTGGGAATGTGCGAGATGCCGGTGGGAAGCTGCTCCGGCCAACGGTAGTACACGTGTCGTCGCCGTGACCGTGTCCGGACAAGTCCGTACTCGATATCGGTCTCGGTGACCGGAGTGTCGTGGCCGAGGGCCCTGAGCTTGTGTGACAGGTAGGCGAAGGGATCGTCGTCCTCATTCACGTCGATATCGATCACGATGATCCGGCTGGCGTCTGGGATTACGCCAACGCCGTTGGCGTAATCCCACAGACCATCCTTGGCCCACCCGTCCGAGTCCTCAACATATTGCGTTGGGTTCTCGCGGTACCCCGCCCAGCGCACGCACGGCTTGCCGCCCCGGAGCGGAAGGAGGATCCACTCTAGCCGTCGGCGGTAGCAGTCGACCCACGCAGTCAGGTCGTCGCAGCGTTCCGGCGGTACAGTACCCATCGGCTCGTGTGAAGAATCGGCCGTAGCCACGGTATTCGGCGGAGCTGAATCCGTCGTGTCACGTTGGTCAGGTGGCATCGTCATCCTGGTCGACTCCCTCCCCGTCCTCCGAAGCGCCGGTGTCCTCTGTCGCGTCCGGGTCAGCCAAGTCGGCGGCTTCGAGTCCTTCGGCCATAGCGTGCAGCATCCGAACGAAGTCCACCATTGTTGAGTCGTCGAGCCGCACACCGTTGTCGATCGCTTCGCAAGCCACATAGATCTGCCCTGCGACGCCGAGAGGGCCCAGGGAGCCTGTGCTCTGGGAGAGCTCCGAGAACGCGGTATGTCCCATATTCAGGAGATCACGGGTATTGCGCTCCGAGTGCGTCCCGATAGGCACCCGGTGACCTGAATGAAGCCGACCGTCGAAGTAGGGCATGACCGTGTAGTCACCGGCGCCGTACCTCTCCCATAGCATCGACTCCAGGCTGATAGCGCCCCTGTAGTGGATGGGGAGGCGGTCAACATACCGGCCCTTCTCGTACACGCAGAGCTCCGCGTCGTCGGGCAGCGAAAAGACCCAACTCTCTGAGTCGAACATCAGCTCGTCGTAGCTGCCGTCGTCTTCCTCAGCCTGTTGCCGCCGTCGTCGGAACCAGTTCACGGTGTCGGCTCCTGACCTACTGCCTGACGAATCTCGTCCAGCGGGAGGTAACGCAAGCGTTTCCCATTCGCGCTGATCTCTTCGTAGACGGTGAACCCACTGCCGCCCGGCTTGTCCAGGTGGCGCAGGAGCGTGGTGTAGTGGATGCCCAGCAGCTTTGCGGCGCGTCCGAGACTCATCCATTTCCTCTTTCGGTGGAGCACCTTTATCCGTCCTTTCCACGACGAAGAGACGGCGCAGTCAATACGCGCAGCCCGCGGGGAGTTCGCGCGGACTGGTGTTATGATGCGCTTCGCGCACATCGAGCGCAAGTTTAGTCGCGCTAGGGCATAACATAATCGTATAGAAGTGCCGGGCCCACGAAATCTAGGACGCGGACAACGCGACGAGGGAGCAGGAAGGCAGCAAGCTGGCGGATTACGTGATGGAGGAGATCGTAGCCAGCACGCGTTTGCGGGGTGACTGCCAGTGCGTCGTCGCCCACAGGTTGAGATCGCCCACGCGGACGAAGAGTTTCCCGCGGCCTCGATATCCGGGGCCGGTTCTACGCTCTACGGGGAGTTCGCTGGGCTTCCCCGCGTGCTTGCGAATGTGCACATGCAACGTCTTGGGTCGGATGCCCAGGTAATCTGCCGCCTGCTGAATGTCGAGCCATTCGTCCGGGTCGTCGTGGATCCACGACCGAACCACCCCACGCGCCCAGCTGATACACGGCTCCGCCAATCCCTCGGCCATGTCGGACGGACTCCTGTCACCAATGGCGGCGCGAATCAGGCCGGATATCAGCCTCGTTACCTGGGGCAACGCGTTCTCTGTCACGCCCTCCGTCGCATATCGAGAAAGGCTCTGGATGACCGGGAGATAGTCTGGCTTCGTCAGGTCGCGGACCAGATCGAGAAGATTGGGAAGATACTTGGGCGCGAAGAGCTCCTGAAGGGCGTTCCGTACGAGATCTAGGCAGTCTGACTGTGAAAGGCGTTCGTGGAGAATGGGGGCGATCACCTTGACGATGCCGGTCTCCAACACGTCGACCAACGTGGCAAGGGCCGCATCCTCTGTCGCGTCCTGTTACACATGCTGCAACGTGTCTCGGGGTCCTCTGAAGGGATCCGGAGTGCTCAGCAGCGTCATGAGGACGCGAAGTCCCCTAGGAACGCCCACATAGCGAACCGTTGCGTCCATGACAATGAGGTCCTGGACCACGGCGCTGGCCAACTCCATGTCGAGGCGACGCAGTTCTCCGCGCCACGTCCCGGTGGCGTCGTCATCCAGCTCACTGGTGTAGTGATCCAGAACGGCTTTAACGACTGCGAAAAACGGCGTCGCGGATATCGATGGGCGTTGTGCGGCGGAATCCGGCATGCGCTACCCTAACCAGGGCCTCCTCGGTACGTCGCTGGAGCAGTGGCACCAGTGTACCAGATCGCCGAGGGGTGACGAATGGGGTTCGGACTATACTGCCGCCGCCTTCAATACGATCGCGGCTAGAGGCGGACTCGGCCCGCTTTCGCATGGCAGCCTAACCGCCCTGGCCGAGCCCTCAGACGGGTGTCCCAAAACCCTTGAGAACCGGCGCTCGTAGATCCGCTTGTCAAGCGGGTCGAAGTTAGTGCTATTCGCGGTGTCCCAAGTGGGGATTTGGGACGCGGGTGCATGAAGCTCCCGATGGTCGTGATGCTGGGAAACACCAACGTCTGCGGGATTCTGGCCTGTCACTTGACCGTGCCGATGCTGCGCATCCCGGAGCGCACGGCGCTCCTTCCCGAGAGGTCGCGTCAATAGGTGTGTAAGTTCATCCGGCGGCGGCTTCCCAGTCGTTTTCGTTGCGTTGTCTGAC